>JANWVZ010000220.1 GCA_025056555.1 Gemmatales bacterium
ATTCCTGCAAAGGGCTTGGCGAAAGGTGCCTCGAGAGCCTTCCAGCCTGGCTTTGCTTCGAAGGAATGACAGCTTGCCATATTCGAGGCCGCGCAACATTCGGACATGGTCTGCGAACCGTGTCGGGAAGGGGACCGCGACCCGCTACTCGGCGCGCACCCCGAGCGCCACGGCCATAACCCACGCTTCGTGGTAACAGTTCGCCATCGCCTTCCACAAGGTTGGTAGCAGATTCGATTCCACGCACCGTGGCCGCGGTTTCGCGAGATGCCAGCGGCTTGGTGCAGGAGACAGGCTAATCCGGCCTCGCCGAGGCGTCGGCCATGAGGCCGTCCTTAGCTTCAGCGAGTGACTGCCACCCAGTGTCCGGGTCACCGCTTCGGGCACCTTCGGAATGGTTAGCAAGACTACCGCCCGACAACAGCACGATGAGGACAAGGACGAGCAGCAACTCGACAAGCATGAAAGCGGAGCGGAAAAGAAACACCTAGTTATTCATGCCATGTTTGTCCTTCAACTGCTGCGCATTCATGCTGTCGCCAGCGCGGCGTACCTAACGGAGGTCTCATTATCAACCAGCCCGCAACAACCGACAAGGCCACCGCGATCATTAGCCACGGTGCGAGTCGCCCAAATGGAGCGCCAGGGACTAGCTCGTAGCCCGCTTGCACCTTCTTCCACCGGACAGGGACTGTTTGCCGTTGAGCAAGATACTCCATTAGCGACCAAGCACGCGAACTGCGTGTGCGGATGTCACCGACGTGGCCCGATGATAAGTTACTCAATTGTAAATCAATCGTGAATTGCAGGCCGTAGCGGCATGGAGCTGATTAAGCACGTCTGATACGGTTGCCTTGCTCTTCTCGATGGCGACGTGATGGGAGAGTTGGGGATCATTGCGGAGGGTTGCCATCTGACCCATTGGTGCATACTGGATCATGCTGGTCACGGCTGGTACCGCAGTCACTAGGAAAACCAGACCAAGCACGATGGCTCGCCGGCCGTTTGCGACGAGCGTGGCCCCTTCGCCCACGGGCTGCCAAAACATGATGGCGGCGATGGCAAATATATCAAAGGCCACGGCCAACCAAGGCGGCACTCCGAACAAACCCAAACAGTGGCAACTCGGTTCCTTGCTTAAAGCAAAGTAAAGGGCTGCCTGGAAGAACGCGATGAAAGTAACCAGGATTAGCCAGCTGGTCTCGCGCGGATACAAGCCCCCTAGCACCCACTGACCGAGAGCCAATTCGAAGAGTACAAGAAGGATGAGGAACGGGCGTGAACCGACCAACGTAGCCCCAGTGAAATCCTGGTTAGCTACTTCGTATCCCTTCATTAACGCGGCTACCAGCAACACCACACCAAGAACTGAAGGCACAAACCGGGACCGAGAAAGGAAATCTCTCGGACGCCCAAAAAGGGTGTCCTTAGATGTCACAGCTCCCCCCCTTGTCATCGGCGGTCTTTTGATGAGTGCCCAGCCTCGTTTTTCTTCTTAACCGAAGCAGTTTCCACGAAGCCGCGAGAATGAAAAGCACCCCTCCGATGGCCAATGCCAAACGCGCCACGGACCAGTTAATGTGATCCCTCTTCGTCCGCGGTTCTCCCTCGATGTACATATCGACCGGCGACCCGGCTTTTACGACATAGACATAGGCACCTTTGGGAAACGGTAGATCCTCAAAGTACTCCGCCTTATAAGCCGGTCTGAGCGACAGCCGAGTAACCGTTGTCGTAACTTCAGCGTCTGCCTCCCGCTCCCCGCTCTTGCCGAACTTGTCCTCCTTGAAGAACTTCCTTGTCACAGACTTGAACGGAAGTTTCACGCCTGGCTCGACCTCTCGCCAGTCACTCGTCTCGGTTACTTCATCGGGAAGGCCGCGGTCGAGCTTGCTCCAGAGCCAGACTTTCTTGACGGGGATGTAGTGGTTCTCCGGTGCCAGCCAAAGGATTTCTTCCACGACGTCCAGGCGGCCGGTCTTTTGTTTGCGCTCCAGTGTGTATCGGATTCTCACGCACGCAATGCCGTCAACAGCGTCGTCCCCCTCTAGACTGACCCTGCTCAGCTCATCGGGGTTAGGCCCCTCGCCTCGCAAGGCCTCTTGTAAGGTCTGGGAAAGGGGAATTGCTATGGGGCCCCTTCCCATGTTGAGCGGGGTGCGCTTGGTGGGCGCATTTGGCTTTTCGTCGGTGATAATGTTTGCATAACTTCCAGTCCCCTTTGCGCCCGTCGAACTCCTCAAATACCTGATAACTTTGCCGTTTGAGACGAGCACCTGCCGATCTGTAAATGGCCCTTTTGCTACGGTGCCGCTCTGGTATTCCTCAAAGCGCAGGCATCCGTCCTGAATAATCACATGAGCTTTCGTTTTCATTTCCTTCACCAATCCTGCTCGTTGGGCCTCGCTGTCGAAGGAGTTCAAGACGAACTCTTCCGTGTACTCCATGTCGATGTTGTGAAGGAAGCGCTCTCCGTCACGCACACCGCGAAGAATCGAGGCAAGCTTGCCCTGAGCGAGGGGATCAGTCGCAGCTCCCTTGATCTCATCAGGGTAGCAAAGGACCAATAGCCCGTCCCAGATCGCCACGGCTCCGAGAGTGGCCAAACACGAGCACGCGATTCGCAAGGTGGGAGAACACTGGATACGCATCTGAACCTCGATACCGGAGCATGGGCTAGTCAAGTCGCCCTTTCAACGGATACACCTGATAATTTGCGCGTCATCGACTCGCGGTGCTCGGCCCGTTCCACAGGTGGCAGGAAGACCAGGTGGGCAGCTGTCGGTACCGTAAAAGTAGCAAGTGGTGCAAGTGTTAGTGTCGGTCACGTTGTGAGCAGTCACACAAGGGCACGGAGAGTTTTGGCGGTAAACGCAGGCCCAAAAATAGCCAGTTCCAGCTGTGCAACAGTAATAGCCGACTTTGAGGTTTGCTGCATCCGTGGCCCACAGGCATAGCCCGCTGGTGCAGTGCCTAGCCTTTTTGCATTCAAAATGCTGGAGCCCCTCCGCTTGAAGCAATGGGTGGGGGTCGAAGTCGAGGGCCGCCAGTAGCAATGATATCCCTATGACCATCAAGGCGAAACCCGCAAGACGACTCATTGCAAACCTCCGTGGATTACGGGCGATCCAGAAAACCCTAACGTGGGCGATTATCGACGAACAACGCCAACAATGTGGATTCGGGTTTGCCCCAAATCGCCGAAGTCCAGGACGACGTGGTCGTCTAATTCTGGAGCCACCGAAGCCGGATCAATGGTAACAAGAAACCGTCGGGTTTGGGTGCACAAATGGTCCTGGGTAAGCTCGGTTACCTTGACTCCGTTGGGTGTGAGTACCTGAGTAGGTGCTGGCAACGGATCTCCGTCTGTGCGCCGGACTAAGACACTTCGCTTCATTGGTGTCCCGCCTAGGGTTACTACCCCAAGGTACAACTCTGATGGCGAGACGGAAATGCGACTTGCGATATACCCTGACACCGGGACGACCAACTCCCGAGAACTCCCCCTTGGCCTGATTAGCAGACGGTCCACGAACTCTCCAGGCTCGAGGTCTGGCTCGGGTTCCACACTGATGGCGAGAGCCGACATGGGCTGCTCCACCGTTCGCACCTCGACCACGCGGACCAACCCACGGACGGCACTCACCTCTATGTCTTGCGGAGCATTTATCTGCCTTCCATCAGGCCATCGTATGAGAATCTCCTTTCGCTGACCGCCAGCCGTTAGCTGGCCGAACCATATCTCTTCGGGCGTAGCCTCAAGAATCGGCAAAACGCGGGCGTAAACCTCATATGCGGCGATTGGAAGCGACGGATCGTTGCTTTGGATACGAATCTGGAATCGAACCTCTTTACGCTCCTCCCGCAAGTAAGCCTCGATCTCGAGGTCAACGGATTCACCCGGCTCTATTACTGTCTTTTCAAGCCGTAGGGAGGAGCACCCACCACACGTTGCTTTGATGCTCTCGATGACTAGGGGGTGATTGCCCAAGTTGTGGACGGGAACCCGCGCCCGCAGAGTCTCGCCTGGCACGCCTGTGCCAAGATCAAGAGGGCACGTTGGTAACACAAGTTTGGGCCCCTGTACGGCCGGCTGGCCGACGGGCTTCGGGTTCCGCCATCGCATCTCTAGTGCGTAGGCAGCCATGACGCCAACTACGACGGGCAGCACCCCAAAAAACACAGACCACCAGTGTGACCCGCATCGGAAAAAGGGCCGTATGAAGGTCTCGTAAGCCACGGGTATCTCCGCGATTGACTGCCAACCAAAGGTGTCACGGACATGTATCATCGTCCAAAATCGTTACCGCCGAAGGAAGATGACTTCCGATGGACGCGTTCGTCGCATTACTTAACGCGATCGTGAACGTCTTATTAGTTTCGCAGCACAAATTGTCGTTTATTTCAACTAGGACCACCTTACTTATCTCGTTTGGCTGAAAAGTAAGGCTGCCACTTACCCCAACGTAATCGTGCCCTTCAGTGGCCGTGCCGTCGCGGGTGGCGAAGTCCACCGTCACGGGCTGGGAGGAGGGCGCGGTCAAGGTAACCGTGATCGTTACTGAGT
>JANWVZ010000221.1 GCA_025056555.1 Gemmatales bacterium
GAGCCCGCGCGATTTGTAAACTAGCCAGGACTAATCCTCCGGGTGTGTGTAGCACTAAGTCAATAGGCACATTCTTGTCAGTCAAGTGAATGGCCCGAATCACCTCCTCGGCGTCGTTGATGTCAATGAAGCGAAATATCGGAATCCCGAGTAGGCTAATTGTTTCCTGACGATGGATTAGCAGAATCAACCGCGAGCCGCGTTTGCGTTCAATTTCCTCGATCTTTTTCCACCGAGCTGATTCTAACATCCGTTGGCGAAGCCACGGTTGGACGAAGCTAAAGAGCAGGAAAATCCAAAAAATATCCCCGATGCTCATAGGTTTCCTCACCAGGGGCTGAATTCATCCGCAAAGCGTCGGCGATGAGGCTTTCGGACGAAAAATGGCGTCAAAGTCAGTCCTGCTAAGAAGCCCCCAATATGGGCCCACCAGGCGACTCCCTGGTAAGCCACTTCATGGGCAACGGCTAATACGCCTTCAAACACTTGCGTTAGATACCAAAACCCGATGAAGATCACCGCAGGAAGTTCTACCAACCAGGGAATTATGAATATCGGCACTATGGTAAATACACGAGCATACGGGTAGAGCAAGAGATACGCTGCCAAAACCCCAGAAATGGCACCACTCGCTCCGATAGCAGGGACGTAGCTCATGGGCTCAGCTAGGATATGAAAGACGCCCGCCAATATACCGCAAGCCAAATAAAAAATCGCAAATCTCGCTGTCCCCATACGGTCTTCGACGTTATCGCCGAACAAATAGAGCGTCCACATGTTACCTAAGAAGTGGAGCCAGCCTCCATGCAAAAACATACTCGTGATGAGAGACACTACCTCCGCAGCAACCAGCGGCCAGGTACCCTCACGTATCAGTCGCACTGTGTAGGCGGGAACAATGCCATTCAGCCAAAACAACCTTTCCAGTTCGGCTGGCTTCAACGTTTGTTCAAGCAAGAAAACTAGAGTATTGAGGGCAATTAACTCCCACATGGCCAGAGGAAATCGCCTTGCGGGGATATTGTCCCAGAGGGGAAGCATGACTGCGACCCTGCTTGGCTGAGAAACTTTAGCGGTGCGGTAAGATTATGAGTAAGAGCAGCCGTGGCGTCAAGGCAGCCGATTCAGTTTCACCCTATGTGGCCTCGAATCAGACGGTGCTTCAACATTCTTGAGCATGAGCGCAGCTGAGTTTGGCCGAGCCGATGTTAATTATACGCCGAGAGCGGCGGGTTGGCGAGGTAGATTCGTGATGGAGGCGCGAAGTACCTCCTGGAGATGGCCGGCGAAGACAAACTCGATTTCGTTGCGCACGTGTTCCGGCACTTCCCGCAGGTCTTTCTGATTTTCCCGTGGCAAGATGACCCGGCGAATGCCCGCGCGATGCGCTGCTAATACTTTTTCCTTGATGCCCCCTACGGGCAAGACCAGCCCCGTCAAAGTGATCTCGCCGGTCATGGCCGTGTCTTTGCGCGCAGGCAATCCGGTCAACAAGGACGTGAGCGCTGTCACCATTGCAACGCCCGCACTGGGCCCGTCCTTCGGCACTGCCCCTGCAGGAACATGAATGTGAATACCGTGCTTGCGAAACTTTTTCGGAGGAATCCCTAAGTCCTCCGCATGGGACCAAACGTAACTCAGCGCTGCCCGCGCGGACTCCCGCATAACGTCGCCCAGTTGACCTGTGAGTTTCAACCCTTCGCCCGCAGGTAAGAGTACTGCTTCGACATAAAGGACCTCGCCGCCCGTTTCGGTCCAGGCTAATCCGGTGGCCACGCCAGGCGGCAATTCTTCGCGGGCCAGTTCGGGGAAGAAACGTTCCGGGCCAAGGAGGTCAGGCAAGTCGTCCGGGCGCACAGTAACCGGTTCGCTCCTGCCCTCAGCAAAGCGCACCGCAACCTTGCGTGCCAGGCGGCCCAGGGTACGCTCCAGTTCCCGTACACCGGCTTCGCGGGTGTATCGGCGAATGATCCGCTCCACGGTCTCTGGAGGAATCGTCAGTTGCTCTGGCGTCAGACCTGTCTCCTTGAGTTGACGTGGAATAAGATAGCGAAGCGCGATTTGCATTTTTTCTTCGGGAGTATAACCGGCCAAACGCAGCACTTCCATGCGGTCTAAGAGTGGCTGAGGGATGGTCATCAGATTGTTCGCGGTGGTGATGAAAATCACTTTTGACAAATCGAAAGGCAGGTCCAAATAGTTATCACGAAACTGGGAGTTTTGCGCAGGATCAAGGATTTCCAGGAGCGCTGCGGCAGGATCCCCGCGGAAATCGCGACCGATCTTATCCACCTCGTCCAACATGAGAACGGGATTCTTCACGCCGGCGCGGCGAATGGCCTGAATAATTCGTCCGGGCATCGCGCCGATATAGGTGCGCCGATGGCCGCGTAACTCCGCTTCGTCATGAAGTCCGCCCAAGCTTTGGCGCTCGAATCTGCGTCCCAAGGCACGGGCAATACTCTGTCCCAAGGAAGTTTTCCCCACGCCCGGCGGCCCCACAAAGCACAAGATTGGCGCTTTAGCTTCGGGATTGAGTTTGAGCACGGCCAAGTGCTCGAGAATCCGCTCCTTGATTTCCTGCAAGCCGTAGTGATCTTCGTCGAGAATCTGCCGTGCATGAGCGATATCTAAGATGTCCGTCGTCTCTTTCCGCCAGGGCAATTCCAGCACCAGTTCCAGCCAGGTGCGGATGACCTGATAATCGGGAGCGATGGGAGGTAAACGTTCCAGGCGATTGAGTTCCCGTTCCGCCTCCTTGCGTGCAAAGTCCGGTAGATCCGCCTCGGCCAAACGCTGCCGCAGCTCATCAATTTCCGCCTTTTCCGGGCTTTTTTCTCCCAGTTCTTCCTGAATGGCTCGTAACTGTTGCCGCAACATGTATTCGCGCTGCTGCTTGGTTAACTCAGATTGTGCTTGTTCCTGAATCTTATGCCGCAGTTCCTGCACTTGTAATTCGTGTTGCAGATACTGATAGAGCAGCCGTAATGCTTCCAGCCGCGTCGTTGCTTCCAGCAAGGCCTGCTCTTTAGGCACATCGAGGCTCAGCATAGAGCCGATAAAGTAGGCCACACGCAACGGATCGCCCTGCTGAGCAACAATTTCCTGAAGATTCGGAGGTGCTTCCGCGCCTGAGAGCTCAAGAATGCGACGCGCTATGTCCAGAATACTGCGGTACAGCGCTTCGACTTCCGGGCCGGCATCTTCGGGCCAGGCTACCATTTCCACCCGCGCCCGTAAATAAGGCTCAGCTTGTTCGAGGACCAACAGTCGGACACGCTCCAGCCCCTGCACCAGTATGTCTAGACCGTTAGCGGTGCGGGCCAGTTTGCGAATCACTGCCAATGTCCCGACAGGGTACAAATCCTCCAGCTTATTCGGTTGCTCCTGCTGTGGGTCGCGCTGGGCGACGATAACCAGCGATTTATCCTCGCGTCCAACCGCAGCTTCAATAGCCGCCACAGACCCAGGACGACCGGCCGACAGCGGCGCAAACGTCGCGGGAAAAATTACCGTGTTGCGTAACGGTAAAACGGGCAAAATCTGTATTGGGGTCATCGTCATGGTGCTTTTCCACTCTCCTGCGTGTGTGTCCTCCACGAATGGCAAAGCCAGACCTTAGTCTATTCACCTCGTTCCCCGGGCGAACAGCAAGGTGGCCCCGTTGTGGCTCGCCCTAACGGTGAATGACCACGTCCACCAGCAACATCCCTTCGCGATAATCGAGATCTATGTGAGCGTGGTTGAGGTCGGCAGGTAACTCCACCGTGCGTTCAAACTGGTTATATGCGATCTCCATGCGATATTGTGCATAGCCATATTCTTCGACGCAGAAATCGCGGCGCAGCCCGGACACGGTCAATCGGGAACCGTGCACGTCAATGCGAATGTCCCCAGGGCGCACCCCGGCCAAATCGAACTTGAGCAACCAGCCCCGGGGCGTGCGATAGATATCCACCGGCGGCGACCATTGCGCTTCCTGGCGGCTTTGCGCCAGCGGTAAGAAGAACGCCTGCATCCAGCGAACGATGTCCCGCGGCATGGTAGTTCATTTCCTGTTTAGGGGTTTGGGGTCACCACTCGAAAAATTAGTTTATCGCTGCGGGAATCGTAATCCAGTTCGACAGTCTGTCCGTCGCGCACCTCCCCGGCAAGCAAACGCTTGGCCAGAGCCGTCTCGACTTCCCGTTGGATCAATCGTTTCAGTGGCCGAGCGCCGTAATGCGGGTCATAACCTTGCTTCGCCAGATATGCCTTCGCAGCATTGGTCACCTGCAACGTGATCCGCCGTTCTTGTAACCGCTTCTGCAAACGCGCTAATTGAATATCCACAATCTTCTGGAGATGTGCTTCGCTGAGCGCATGGAACACGACGATCTCATCCACGCGGTTCAAGAATTCTGGTCGGAAATGCAGCCGCAATTCCTCCAGAACGGCCTGTTTCATCCGTTCATATTCAGAACCCCCAGGAAGCCCCTGGTACATCAGAATCCGCTGGCTGCCGATATTCGAGGTCATAATCACAATCGTGT
>JANWVZ010000222.1 GCA_025056555.1 Gemmatales bacterium
AAGGGCAGTTGCCATATGCTGAGGACGCTGAAATAGAGGCACGTTCCAATCAATCGTGTGCTCTAGTATAAACAGGCCCTTGTAAGAAGATCTTTTCGCAAGTACATGTTTTTGGAATGCAAGCCAGTCTAAATCGTTACTTGAGGCTGAGGGAGGTAAGGTGTTGTTTTTTGGATGATCCCGCCGCACTATTTCAACAGCTTTTCTTAAGGCTGGAGACAGCGCTATTCGCGTTCTTTCAGGAAGAGACCAATACGCTCTCTTGAGAGCTTCATACAGAACTCGCTTTCGGCCAGGGCGCATTAACCGCGAGATGAAACGAAAAGGACGCGTAACCTTCCAAGAGTTACTGCTCCAAATCGCCCGGATCTTTTCCTGACTTTCTTCCAAGTCACGAGCTAAAGCAGTTAGTCTTTCATTGTAGATTTCAAGAGCACGGTCACGTTCCGACACCTTGCTGTGCAACTCTTCAATTTCTCTTTTTTGTTCTGCGATATTTTGCTCTCTCTCCGCCAGTTGCGTGGAGAGCTGCTGTATTGTCTGCTCTCTCTCCGTAACTAGCGTCTTGATTTGCTCTTCCCGTTGCTGTAATTCATTGATTAG
Source organism: Gemmatales bacterium (assembly GCA_025056555.1). Taxonomy (GTDB): domain Bacteria; phylum Planctomycetota; class Planctomycetia; order Gemmatales; family HRBIN36; genus HRBIN36. Next base: position 604 of record JANWVZ010000222.1, read on the forward strand.
ATAGGCTCGGCGCAGACCATCTGCTTGCAACACGACATCAAGCTGAGGCCGCAAGGTTATCCAATGATGAGACAGGAGTGAGGAAGAAACCGACGCAATGAGATCTATCTCACGCAAGAAGAAGGCTAACCATAGTCTCTGGAGCAGAACCGGATCATCTGCCGGCAAATCAAGCGAGCACAAGAAGCGGTTAAAGAGTATCGCCAAAGAGCCATTTTCCCCGGCAAAATACTGTTTGAAAGCCACGTCGAACTTCGGGCTTACCCCTAGCACCCCCAGCCGACTGAGATCGAATAAATACCAGTAGACAAACTTAAGCGGCTCATGAAACCAAAGAGTTCCGACTTCATGATACTCCCAGTCAATCACTCGGACACTTGATGGCGAGCGCAGGATATTGAAAGGCACTAAATCTAAGTTAACAAGCCGCTTTCGGATAGGGAGAGCCGGTGGCAAATGCAACAGTCGAGACAGTGCGGCATCGAGTAGCATCACCTCATCCGGATCGAGGCTCACCAGACCCGAACGCAGGGTTTGGAAGCAGCCGAGCAGCTCACGCTTCAGATCGTCTGCGTTGGCCGGCTGAGCCTCGGCGTGTAACGTCAGGATCAGATCTCGCACAATTGCAAGATGCTTCTCAATAAGCTGGTACAGGGCCTGGGAGTCTGTGTCTGCGCTAACCTGACGAGCTAATTCGGCCGATAGTGTGCGTCCATCGAACCAGCGCTCGAAAGCTACCGCTTGACCTTCGAGCAACGCGAACGACAACGGCTCGGGAACAATAGAAACCGGCAACTTGGCGTGGAGTTTGGCGCATATTGCGTATTCTTGTTCCAGCAGGTCATTCCAACGCGGGTTCGCGTAGTGCCGTGCCACCCACGAAGGGCGCGGCTGGCCTGCACGAAAAATCAGCCAAGTCAGTCGCTGTCTTCCGCTGCGGCGGAAGGATTGACGCGATAACAAAATAGCGTCTAGGGATGTGGGCAAGCCTGTCTCGCCGAAAATCTCGGGGTTATTGCAAATATGCTGAAGAATCCGATTGCGCATGAAGTCTCACTTCCAAGCCAGGATAGCGTATGAGTTTACGTAATGATTGAGATGACCCAGCCGACTGGCCACTCGCTCGAGGCTCTGGACTTGCTGTGCGCGCGAGCCGGCCGGCAAGTCGTCCTGTAAATAGTCTAGATAGAACTGCGCAATCTCTGGCGGCTCTAGCGGCACCAACACCGACCAGAAACGATAATCCGGGTAGGGCGCATAGAATTTCAGTTTTCGAAACCCCGCCTCGCGCAGCAGAATCTCATACTCGTTATGAGAATGCGTACGCACCCGGTATGGCTTTCCTCTCAGGGCCTGAAACTTCGCGTCTGCCTCCTCACGATCCAGATAGGTGATGTTGGCAACGCCGGTGTGGTCGTCCGGATCACCCAACAGGTACTTAAAGCCATAACGGTTCTCGATGCCAATATAAAGGCATCCATCGGACTTCAGGACCCGGTAGGCCTCATGCAGACACTGTCGTTGCAACTCTTCCGGGCTGGGTTCTGGGTGGGCTGTACCAACCCATTCCAGCAACCCAACCATAGTGATCAGGTCAAACTGTTCGGGCTCAAAGGGAAGCTCCAATGCATCGCCATAAACAAGGGTGAGGTTCTGCAAACGGTCTTGCCGGCACCGTTCGCGCAGGAAAGCTAAGCGCAGGAATGTATTATCTAACGCAACCACCCGACATCGCTCCGTCAAAGGCGCGGCAATGGTGCCGTAGCCAGCGCCGAGATCCAGTATGACAGAGTCGGGGGATAGGTCGAAAAGGAAATGAAAATAGCTCCGGCTCTGGTCGAGAATATAGGCGTAAAGAAACGGCGAAGAAGTTGCAAACAGAGAGGCAACAGCCTGCCGCCACGGCCCGGCCGATACCTTGCCTAGCAGTTGATGGAACTCTGACTGCGTCACTTCACCATAATAGGCACCTCCATCGGCAAAACATTGGATTTCATCCAGGCAAGGAAAGTACCGGCCACATGTCAGGCAATGCTGACCGTCCGGCAAGGCCAGAAGTGATGCGCGGCATTTCGGGCAACTGTAATTCGGTCTGGCTACAGATCGGAGAGAGTTGGTGACAGAGGAGTGATGGAGGACGATGTCCCAGTGCGCCGTCCAACTCTGTGCGGCCAAATCCCAATCCCATGGAGTGGCCAAGGCATTACGCCGCACAAAAGAGACGTATTCTGGTTGTTGGATCAGGTTTGTGATTAACTCAACCGTCTCTTCGCGGCACTTACTGCTCGTCACCGGCGACTCAATCAAGAAACCGTCATAACCGTTGATAAACAACTCCTTGAAAGCTCCTATACTGCTGGCGATAACTACAACGCCTGCACGCTTGGCTTGTTGCACTGCGATTCCAAACCCTTCTTCGATGTCTTGCAGAGCCAGGCAGAAATTGTAGCGTGGTAAGCGAGAGATGAGTTCACGCTGTCCAATCAGACCATGAACATGTACTCCGGGTTCCTCGATCGCCGCGGTTTGCTGTCCCCAAAGCTCGTTGCCCCCGAACACATCTAACTGGAAACGTTCATCTCGTGAACGCAGATCGCGAAGCACTTTTATACAGGCGTCCAGCCCTGGGGAGGGATGCCCAAGATACACAAGACTGAAAGGATTTCGCTCGGCTTCAATATTCGGCAAGGAACGGAAGTATTCCTGCTCAAGACCGTTGTAAAACACCACTACCCGTTCAGTCGGCATTCCCCAATCACGTGTAACAACTTCTCGCAGGAAATTGCTGGCTACGTAAATGTAGTCGGGGGCGATATCCTCCAATCCCTTGATGGGCAGATGACCTTGTACCCAGACGATTTTCAGTCGCGCCCTAATGGATAATCGAGCTGCCGGGCTCAGGTCGAGTTGCCCACCTGTTGTGATGAATATCGCAATGTCTGCTTCGATCTTTTGTGCTGTTTGAAAAGGTATATAAGCCACACCGTCGTATGTTCCAGGTTCAACACAATTCACATATGCGCACACTGAATGTCCTATGCGGCTTAGCGAGCGCATCATTCGCACCCTGGCCGTTACGCCGCCTCCTATTCCGCGAACATCAGGGGTCAATCCGTCATAAATAACGTGTGTGTCTGGTGAATAAAGACAAATCCGGTAAGCCATGATTTGCCATTCCTCAAGAAACTCAACAGCATTATTGCCCTAGGTAGGCTGCTACGACTTCCGAGGCAGTATCAACCTTCAGGCATTGCCCGTGATGCAACCACGCCGCCCGCGCGCACAGGCTCTGCACCGCTGCGAGGTTGTGCGAGACCATCAGGATCGTCGTGCCGTTGGCGCGGAATTGCCGAATGCGCTCGAATGACTTGGCCTGAAATTCCGCATCGCCCACCGCCAGCACCTCGTCTACGATCAGAATTTCCGGTTGCACATCGGTGGCCACGGCAAAACCCAAACGGGCAATCATGCCGGACGAGTAGGTGCGCAGCGGCATGTCAATGAATTCGCGGATGCCGGCGAATTCCACGATCCGGTCGAAGCGCGCCTCGGTCTCGCGGCGCGAGAAGCCCAGGATGGCGCTGTTGAGAAAGACGTTCTCGCGCCCGGTCAGCTCGCTATCGAACCCGGCGCCCAGCTCCAGCAGCGGCGCCACCCGGCCCCACACCCGCACCCGGCCGGTGGTCGGGCGTAGCACGCGGGCAATCACCTTGAGCAGCGTGCTTTTGCCCGCGCCGTTGTGGCCGATGATGCCGAACACCTCCCCGCGCCGCACCTCCAGGCTGACGTCCTTCAGCGCCCAAAAATCGTGATAAGCGATCTCCCGCCGCAGCCAGCGGATGGCGTATTCCTTGAATGACGGGATGCGCTCGCGCGGCACGCGGTAGCGGACGGATACGCCGTCCAGCCGGAT
>JANWVZ010000223.1 GCA_025056555.1 Gemmatales bacterium
GGCACCTGATTGGAGGACGCAGGAATTGCTTCAGCTGTCCCGTGAACGGCATGCTCAAGCCGACGGTCAGTTATCGGCTTTGGCGTTTCAGCACCCACTTGAACGAACGGCATCAACTCTGGGCCTGGCTGTCGCTGTTCAGCGTGGGCTTTACCGACCTCTATATCCGCTTGTGCGCCGCGGGCATCTGGCACGACCTTCGTATTTGGTGAGCTGCGCTTTAAGCAAAGGCCGCTCACGTGCCGGCATCGGACCTCGAACTGAGGAAGGCTATGGACTACCCGATTTACGAGCATGACGTGTTAGTGATCGGCGCGGGAGGTGCTGGACTCCGCGCGGCGATTGCAGCATCGGCGATGGGGTGCCGCGTCGGTTTGGTGTGTAAATCGCTTTTGGGCAAAGCGCACACCGTGATGGCGGAAGGTGGTATCGCCGCGGCCTTGGGGAACGTGGATGCCCGCGATAATTGGGAGGTGCATTTCGCCGACACCATGCGGGGCGGGCAGTATCTCAATAACTGGCGCATGGCCGAGATTCATGCCAAGGAGGCCCCTGAGCGCGTTCGAGAACTGGAAGCCTGGGGCGCCGTTTTCGACCGTACCAAAGACGGCCGCATCCTGCAACGCCACTTCGGTGGGCACAAATATCCGCGTCTGGCCCACGTGGGCGACCGTACCGGCTTGGAGATGATTCGCACGCTTCAGGATCATGGCATCCATCAGGGCATTGACGTGCACATGGAGTGCACGATTATTCGCTTGCTCAAAGACGGCGACCGCGTGGTCGGGGCGTTTGGCTATTACCGAGAACGGGGCCAATTCGTCGTGTTTCACGCTAAGGCCGTAGTTCTGGCCACCGGGGGCGTCGGCAAGGCGTATAAAATCACCAGTAACAGTTGGGAGTACACTGGCGACGGCCACGCGCTGGCTTACGAAGCCGGCGCTGAATTGGTGGACATGGAATTCGTCCAATTCCACCCCACGGGCATGGTTTGGCCGCCGAGCGTTCGCGGCATTCTGGTAACGGAAGGGGTGCGTGGCGAAGGGGGCGTACTACGCAATGCCCTCGGCAAACGCTTTATGTTTGATGACATCCCCGAAGCCTACCGCAACAGTACTGCGGATAATGAAGAGGAGGGCTTCCTGTATGTCCTCGGAGAGAAATATCAGGGTCGAGATGCGCGACGGCCGCCGGAGCTGTTGACCCGCGATCATGTGGCGCGCTGCATCGTCCGCGAAATTCGGGAGGGTCGGGGCAGTCCGCACGGGGGCGTCTTTCTGGAACTGCAGACCTTCTGCGATTGGCTGGCCCGGCGGCGACCCGGTCTGAACAAGGCCGACTACATCAGGAAAAAACTCCCCAGTATGTACCATCAGTTCAAGCAATTAGGAGGGATTGATATCACTACGGAGGCGATGGAAGTAGGCCCCACGGTGCACTACATCATGGGCGGGGTTCGCGTGGATGGGGATACGCAGATGTCCACGGTGCCCGGGTTATTTGCTGCGGGGGAAGTGGCCGGCGGCATGCACGGTGCGAATCGGCTCGGTGGCAACTCGCTGTCGGATTTACTCGTCTTCGGTAAGCGGGCAGGGGAATATGCCGCACGGTTTGCCAAAGAGCACGCCGCCGGACAGTTGCCGCGCGACCAGATCGAAGAAACAGCCCGCTGGGCCTTGAGTTTTATTGACCATCCCCAAGGGGACGAAAATCCCTTTCAGGTGCAGTACGACCTGCAGGAAACCATGCAGAATCTCGTGGGCATTGTGCGTCGCGAAGAAGAGATGCTCCGTGCCCTGGAAGAGCTGGAGCGGCTGCGCGAACGCTATCGCCGTGTTCGCGTGGTGGGCAATCGGGAATACAATCCCGGTTGGCACACCGCTATGGATTTGCGCAACCTGCTCATCGTGGCCGAGGCCATCACCCGGTCCGCCCTCGAACGCAAGGAAAGTCGCGGCGCACAATTCCGCGAAGATTTTCCTACCAAACGTGAAGAATTTGGTAAGTTCAACATGGTGGTGCGCAAAGGGCCCGACGGTTCGATGCAGGTGCGGCGAGAACCGATTCCGGAAATGCCCGATTATCTGAAACGGATTATTGAGCAGAATAAGTAGGCTTCCAACCTCTCGAGGACGCACGCAACCGTCCGCAAGCCAGGGTTGACGCACTATGGGCAGGACAATCTTTCGCATCTGGCGGGGCGATAAAACGGGCGGCCAATTTCGCGAGTACCAGGCCGAAGTGTCCGAAGGCATGGTCGTGCTCGACGTGGTGCACCAAATCCAAGCCACGCAAGCGCCCGACCTGGCCTGCCGATGGAATTGCAAAGCCGGGAAATGCGGCTCGTGTTCCGCAGAAATCAACGGCCAACCCCGACTCATGTGTATGACCCGCATGGACAGCCTGCCGCCCGGACCAGTGACCCTCGAACCTATGCGGGCCTTTCCGATCATCAAGGACCTGGTTACCGACGTCTCCTGGAACTATCGCATCAACAAGTTGATTCCGCCCTTCCAGCCGCGTCCCCCCGATTTCCCCGACGGTACTTGGCGCATGGCTCAGGAAGAAGTGGACCGCGTTCAGGAATTTCGCAAGTGCATTGAATGTTTCCTGTGTCAGAACGTCTGCCACGTCCTCCGCGATCATCAGATGAAGGAGCCGCCCGAAATCTTCGGCGGTCCCCGGTTCATGATCCGCGTGGCCGCTTTAGAAATGCACCCCCTGGACACCGTCGATCGCTTGCCCTTGCTTAAGGATGTGCTCAACATCGGCCTATGCAACATTACCAAGTGCTGCACTGAGGTCTGCCCAGAGGAGATTCACATCACCGACAACGGCATTATCCCCCTTAAAGAGCGCGTCGTGGACGCCTATTATGATCCCCTGCTCTGGCTGGCACGTAAAATCGGTGATTTGTTAGGCCTCCGCAAGAACAAGAAGATACCCCTCCCTATCTTGCAAAAAACCCCCAATTCAGAAGCTTAGATATTACACCGGAGGAGACAAATAACTGAGCTCAGGGATGAGGTCTTGCAAAAAATCCCCAATTCAGAAGCTTAGATATTACGGCCTAAGCCAACCGCTAGAAAAAAGCTGCTTACTCACCCGGCTGCAGTGAGTAATACTTGGCTCTAACTATAACTATAGTCCGTTCTTGTTATGCTTCGCCAACCTGATAGAGTCATTTTACCTAAGGGGACCATGCTTATCTAAAGTGCATGTGAAGAGAATAGCTTAGCTGCACCGATTGATCGAGTTCACTGAGGAGTGCCTAGGCGATGTCTCAGGAAACGATCCTGCGGTTGCTTGCGGAAACTAAGATCGTGGCCATCGTTCGATCGCCTGCCAGCGCGGAATTAGTTCGTGTCGCCCGTGCTTTATTGGAAGGAGGCCTCCGTGCCATAGAGGTTACGTTCACCGTACCCGATGCCGTCAACGTTCTCCGGGACATAGCTCGAGAACTGGGCGACGAAATTTTGTTAGGCGCGGGGACGGTGCTCGACGAGGTCACGGCACGGTTAGCCATCTTAGCCGGGGCGCAATTTATCGTGGCGCCGAACACCAACCTGGAAGTGATTCGCACCTGTCGGCGGTATGCGAAGGTAGCGATCCCCGGCGCGTTCACACCCACCGAGATCGTGCACGCCTGGGAATCGGGAGCCGACATTGTTAAGGTGTTTCCCGCCGAAGTGGGTGGGCCGGGTTATATCCGCGCGGTGCGCGCCCCGTTGCCCCACATCCGCCTCATGCCTACCGGAGGCGTCAACTTACAGACCGTAGGTGAATTTCTGAAGGCTGGGGCCTATTGTTTAGGCGTCGGCGCACAGTTAGTCGAACCCCGGGCCCTTGCGGAAGGAAACTTTTCCCGCATCACCGAACTGGCCCGCCAATATGTAAGCCTTGTCAAACAATATAGCGATGCGACTGCTTCCTTATAGCAAGTTTCCCTCCTTGCATGATACTTAGAGCTTCTCCTGCCAAATGGGCAGCATTATAAATCGGACGATAGAGGATAAGAACGATTCCACAAAATGCGGTGAGGGTAAATCTCGATGACTAAGGCTGTGATTACGTTTGGCGAAGCGATGCTGCGACTCAGTCCGCCGGCGTTTCACCGCTTAGAGCAAGCGCGGAGTTTCGAGGTCAAAGTGGGCGGTGCCGAATTGAATACCGCAGTGGCTCTGGTTCGTTTGGGCCGACGCGCTTACTGGGTATCCCGAGTAACGGACAACCCGTTAGGGCGATTATTAGCCTGTCACGTGCGCGAGGCAGGCGTGGGCACGGATTATATCCTTTGGACGAATGAAGATCGTATAGGTCTATACTTTCTCGAATTCGGGGCGGCACCGCGGGCTTCTAGTGTCTTATATGATCGGAAAGGTTCTGCCATAGCCGCAATTCGGCCCGGCTTGGTGCCCTGGAAAGCAATATTCGCGGAGGCATGCTGGTTTCATGTGA
>JANWVZ010000224.1 GCA_025056555.1 Gemmatales bacterium
GCGGTTCTTTAGTGCTCTCGACCGCCTTATAGGCTGTTTCGCGTTCGGTTTCATTTAAACCGGCCTGACTCACTCCGTACCAGGCGATACCCACCCATCCCAAAGCATCCTCTTTACGGAAGTCGTACATGGCCTTGAATAATTCGGCAGCCTCTTGACGGGTCTTGCCGGCTTCAGCCTGCTGGTTCAGGTAGCGTTCCTGGAGCAGCGACTTGGTGTATAACGCGCGGCCGTGCTGGAGTAAGGTTTCGAGATACTGCCGCAGGTGTAAACGACGCGCCGCGGATTTAGCGTCGGCCAGTTGAGATTTCATGCGGGAGGCGGCATCGCGAAACATCTTGTCCGCGCGGTCGAACAGCACCACTGCTTCCTTAGCCAAGGTCAGCATTTGCGCCTTGTCGGAGGTGTAACGGATTTCCGTGTACTTCCCCTGCCCTTCATTGGCCAGGAGCGTGGCCAATTGTCGGTGCGCTTCCGCTAAAGCAGGGCTGTTAGCCTTGGTCTTGTCCTGGACGAAGGCTTCGTACAAAGCGCGGGCCTCCTGCAGAAGCTGCTGCCGCTCGGAATCGCTGGAGGTGGTCTGGGCCTGTTGCAGTTTGGCCTCCGCGGAGTCGAGCCACAGGTAATCGCGAACCGCTTCGGGAACATCCTTACGTTGCCGCAGTTGCTGCGTGTATTCTTCAGCCAGGTCATAAAAGCCGCGCTGACGCAGACCGCGTACAAATTCGAGATATGGAGGCAGGTTGTCCGCCTCCTGACTCAAGCCGGAAAGTGTCGCCAGGCTGCCGACCAGCACGATCCCGACAATTCGCCACAGCTGCATGGCCCCAGCTCCCCATTTCCGTGTCGGCTTGGTAGTGCAAGCCCTGGTTCAGGGCTGCTTGGTCAGGCCAACTACACCCATGTCTTCTCGTAATATAAGTGTAGGGTCGTATTCGTGCCAAGAGTAGGAGGAGGCGCCGGTGAAAGTCCTGGTGGTGGGCAAAGGTGGGCGGGAACATGCGCTGTGTTGGAAGCTGCGGCAGTCACCGCGTGTCCAGGCAGTTTATTGTGCGCCGGGCAACGCCGGCACCGCTCAGGAAGCTACTAACATCGAAATCGAAGCCCATGATATCGATCGGCTGGTTCGCTTCGCGCGGCAGGAAGGTATCGGTCTGACCGTAGTCGGCCCGGAGGAGCCACTGGCGTCCGGCATCGTGGATGCTTTTGAGAAAGAACGCCTGCGCATCGTCGGCCCGAACAAAGCTGCTGCCGAGTTGGAAGCCAGCAAGGTCTTCGCGAAGGAACTGATGCGGCAGTTTGACATTCCCACAGCGGAATTTCGCGTTTTCGACGATCCCGATCTGGCTAAGAAATATATCGAAGCTCGAGACCATCCTGTGGTCGTGAAGGCAGACGGCCTGGCCGGTGGAAAAGGGGCGATAGTCTGCAGCACCAAAGAGGAAGCGCTGGCCGCGGTAGACCGCATCATGGTGGAGCAAGCCTTCGGCCCAGCGGGACGCCGTATCGTCGTCGAAAGGCGCCTGGAAGGGCAAGAGTTGAGCGTGCTCGCCTTAGTCAGTGGCCGCACTATCGTGATGCTCGAACCGACGCAGGATCACAAAGCCGCCTATGACGAAGACCGCGGCCCGAATACGGGGGGCATGGGGGCCTACTCCCCCACGCCAGTGGGCACGCCGGAACTGATGCGCGAAATTGAACGTTCGGTACTGGTGCCAGCGGTGCACGGCATGCGTCGCCTGCATCGGCCGTTTCGTGGCATCCTCTACGCCGGACTCATGATCACACTCCAGGGGCCTCGCGTGCTGGAGTTCAACGTCCGCTTCGGCGACCCGGAAACTCAGCCGTTGATGATCCGCCTCAAAACTGATTTATGTGCCTTGCTCGAAGCGGTGGTGGACAACCAGTTGGACACCTTTGCCGAAACGGGTCTGGAGTGGGATCCGCGTCCGGCAGTATGCGTTGTTTTGGCGTCAGAAGGTTATCCCGGCCCGTATCAGAAAGGACGCACCATTTTCGGTCTCGACCGGGTAGCCCAGATGCCGGACGTCAAAGTGTTTCACAGTGGGACGAAGTTTTCTGACGGACGCATTGTCTCCGACGGTGGCCGAGTTTTGTCGGTGACCGCTTTGGGCGAAAACCTGCTGGAAGCGAAGCGTCGCGCCTATGACGCCGTCAAGTGCATTGAATTTGCTGGTATGTTCTATCGCCGCGACATCGCCGATCGCGCTATTCGCCGTTTGCGCCTCCAACAAGCGGGCAACGAACCTGGCCCGACGGCTTCCAGCCCAGGCTCGTAAGGGGTACAACCGGATCAGTCCTGGCCCCGGACGCAATCCTCCTGCGCTCGCGATATGGAGAACTCCAGCGACATCTCCTACAGCTTCCAGAGAGGGGAAGTAAATACCAAATTCTACCTCTAGGCCACCGCTGTTCTACGCACCGCTCACCGCCTCAAGGCCTGGCTGGAGAAGTCACGCACTGACTGATTCCCGTGCCTTTTCGTTCTTGGGTAAGGAAAGACCTCCCCGTGTACATCGGGGCTTCCTCACCGGAGCTTCCCGCGAAGCTGGCAACCAACGTTTCAGAAATTCCTCCGAGTTATCCGAGGATTACCTGAAACAACAAACGTAGCAAATCGAGCCAGCCGACACGCTGCCGCATGTGTCGGGAACGACTTTATCTTGCTCGCTGTTTTCCGCCAGCACTGATGAACGAGCGAATGACGAAAGAGTCTCGCAAGTTTTGGCAGACACCGAACTGCCGGCTCCCAGGGACTTACGGCCGCGGCTCGCGCAGGCACCAGAGGTGACGCCAGGTGCGGATGAGCACCATATCATCCACAATAACGGGCGTGGCGTGTGTCGTGGCGCCATCCAGTTCGTTCTTGGCCAACAGCTCGAATTTGGCCGCGGGTTTGAGCACGTACGTTACCGCGCGTTTGTCGGTTACATAGAGTCGGTCTGCGGCATAAACCATGCTGCCCCAGAACACGTCACCTAAACGTTCATTCCAGAGCACCTGACCCGTGCGCCACTCCAGACAATGCACTGAACCTGGCGCCGCGTTCGGCTGGAAGAAGTAGTCGCCGAGCAAAATGCCGCTGCCGATGCGTTGCGGATTGCGTTCCTTAGTCCGCCAAAGCTGATGGCTCTTGGTGACATCGCCCTGACCATCGGGGCGCACGGCCAAAGCAGGGCCGCCGTAACCGCAACTGATGACCACCACCTCCGGCGACACCACCGGCGAAGTGTACACGAGCCGGCCTAACCCAGTGCAGCGCCAAACTTCTTTACCGGTTTTCGGCTCATAGGCCGCTAGGAATTCGGGCCAACTGGCCACGAGCAGGTCGCGGTGGCCCACCCGCACGATCGCCGGGGTACTCCAGGCGCCGAGCCAGTCCGAAGGCTTTTCCCCGAATTTGCCCCCCGGAATGTCCACTTTCCACACTTCTCTGCCAGTAGCCAAATCGAGCGCGACCAGAAACGTCCGCTCGCCAGGGCCACAGTTGAGAAACACCATACCATCATGAATGATCGGCGAAGCGGCGTTGCCCCAGATATGATGGATTTTGCCCGTGGCATAGTGCCAAAGCTGCTTACCCTGGAAATCATAGCAATAGACCCCTGCTGAACCGTAAGAAACGACCACCCGCTGACCATCCGTGGCGGGAGAAGCGGAACATGCAGGATTATCGCGATGCGTCGGCTCATCTTCATCATGACAGACAACCTGGCGCCACAGTTCCTTGCCCGTGCGCCTGTCCAGGCATAATAAAGCTCGCTCACGACCCTGGTTATCGAGGGACTGCGTCAGGAAGATGCGGTCGTTCCAGACGGCAGGAGTCGAATTGCCACCTTCAGGCAGTTCGATTTTCCAGGCGACATTCTGGCTGACTGACCAGCGTAAGGGCGGCTGGGCTTGCGCTGAAGCGTGGCCGTTGCCCGTCGGCCCACGAAAGCTCGGCCAATTAGCCCAGACCCAGCTGAAGACCGTCAGCGCGACGATGCAGGTGAGCGTGCAAGTACGCAGCATCATGGCAGGCTCCACATTCAGGCGGGCAGTTGGCGCGGGACTACTTTTTCGCTTCCGCTTCGGAAGCGGGATGGACTTGTTCTTTCGGCATTTCTTTGCGGCCCCAGGCGAGCCAGGCGTTATAAATTGCGCGGCGAAACTGCTCATATTCTTTAACGCCCCGCAACAGCATAACGACTTGGCCACCGGATCGCACTTCCAAATCGGCCGCTTGGTAGAAATCCTGCACTGACCCCTCAACAACACGCACGGCCACGTCGGGAAAGTCGCCTCCCGGCACCGCGTCAATCCCCCCAAGCGGCAGTTCCTGCACCACGCGACCCGACCAACCCTTGAGCACTTTCAACGCCTTGTTCGTCAGGACGTAGCGCGTCGCCGTGATCGGCATAATCCGCGCAAAGAAAAGCGGGCCGAGC
>JANWVZ010000225.1 GCA_025056555.1 Gemmatales bacterium
GAAGCGGGTTTCCCCGACAATGCACGATGCTCACAATGGGTTGCCTAGCGGTCGGCCTATCTTGCCCTCAAGTCCAGGCGATTTACTGAGCAAGCGCAGAGGCCTACAAGGCACCCTATGCTGCATTATGGGCATTATGGTCGCTCTTGGCCCAAAGCGAAGCGAAATTGGCAGCGTCAACATAACGGCAGAATGGTGCTTCAATGATCTGGCGCCGTCCTATGCTAATGGGCAAACGCGCATAGCCTCGTTAGACTGACCCCTTACCCGCGGGTGGCCTAATATCACCTTGCCTGTTCAGAGGCTTAGAGTAGTTCGGGAATAAGCCGACCTCCGAGGCGAAGATTGCCAAACACGGGACGACTCCCTGGGCGCGTAGCGGGCGGTTCAACTTCACCGTGAATGCCCAGCACGTGGAAGATAGTGGCAAACAAATCCGCTGGCGAATAAGGTTCGGAATCGGGCCGCTCCGCGCGAGCCGTCGTCTTGCCGATGACCTGTCCCATCTTCAGACCGCCGCCGACCAAAAGCAGCGGCGTTACCATAGCCCAATGGTCGCGTCCGCCTGCGAAGCGGGTATCAATTCGCGGGCTTCGGCCAAATTCACCTGTCATAACCAGAAGAATCTTCTTATCCAGACCGCGATCATAAATGTCGTCAATGAATGCGGCCAAGGCTTGGTCGAGCGGTGGACTGCACTGTTCAAAACCTTCCTTCACGGGAGGCGTGCCATTGACGTTGTGATGATCCCAGCCCCCGTAGCCGATGGTGACAATGCTCGCCCCAGCTTCGCATAGCCGCCGCGCTAACAGTAAACATTCACCCACACGAGCGGGGCTATAAGGCGACTGGGCACTGCCATACTTTTCCCGCAGTTTAGGACTCTCACGAGACAGGTCAAAAGCCCGCGACGCCTCGCCCGTCAGGAATTGCAGTGCCTGTACATTGAATTGATCCAGTCCTTCCGCCAGCCCGGACTGATCGATCTCTCGCCGCATGTTATCGAAACTCCGCAGCAACTGCCGCCGATCCTCGAGATGCGTGATGGGTATCCGCAACAACAGGTTCTGCTCGGCTCCTTGCGGATTGAACGGGGCATAGGCCCGTCCCAGATAAGCAGGCCCATCCGCGCGAATATTGCCGCCCAGTTTCACATACGAAGGCATACCCGTGCGGGGATGATTCAGCCCGCGACGATAAGCAATGCGCGCACCCAACGAGGGTGCGATTTGCGGCTGGCCGTTGTCGAAACCCGTGAAGTCCACGCCTGTGTTTACCCAGTGGGTGCCCCCGCCGTGCCCGCTGTTAGTGTGCGAGAAACTGCGCACCACAGCGATGCGGTGAGCGCGGGCCGCCAATTGCGCGAAAGTCCCACCGAAAGTGATCCCCGGTAGCGTGGTTTTCACTTCGCCCGTGGTGCTGCGAAACTCGACGGGGGCATCCATTTTGGGATCGAACGTCTCGATGTGACTGGGTCCACCACCGAGCCAGAGCCAGATTACTGAAGTGTCTTTCGGCCAAGCAGGCGGCGCTTGCTGCCGCGCTCGACTCACACCGGCCTGAGTCAAACCTGTCAACGTACACAAACCCACTCGCAAGAAATCGCGCCGTCGTATGCCAGCGCAATTCGGCATACTGCGCGCTACCGTCAATTCCAACATATCTCTGCCCCCCTTCCCTTGCACACTGGCAGCGCATTCTTATTTTTGCCACTGCCGAATCAGTTCGGACAGTAGGTCTTTATGAAAAATGCTAGTAGTGTGAGGCAACTTAGGAATAACGGTAGTGGTTATGCGGACTTGATATACGGAACCACCGACGACTGAGCGACAAACCGGCGTGGGAATGCATCCTTGAGGCTGGGAAGCTAGAACTGAGAGTCAAACCCACACCCAAAGTAGACACAGTGGCCTGGGGGACACGAGCGGTATTATGGATCCCTTTCATCACCTCAATAACCAAGCCCAACATCCTCGCAGTCACTTGACAGCAACCTACGCGGCCTAAGGTTGTTGAGTAAATGGCCGATGCTTGGTAGGCGCATACGCTTGGAGCCATATGCGCTTTAGTGAGCGGCGCTTATCGTGCTCAGACAGCAAGAGTCAAGCGGGTGGATAGTGCACTATGCCGGCCAGAAATAGCCTCGGTGGTGCGCCGGCAGCTGGTGAAAAACTCTCCCTTTCGTAACGGGAGCCGATTTCCGAACAGGATACACACACCAGTCCTGAATCAGAATCAGGACATTGCTCCGATAACGGTTCCACCTGAATTGGATAAATGCCATGCGCCCTACCAGTTTAAGTACATTGTTGAAGCCAAGAATCTAAGAGGCACTGCGCGACGACAAGGATGCGTCCCCCGGCACTCCGATAACCGTAAAATACCTCGAAGAGAAATTGACGCTGGTCACTCGTCTAGGTTACGAACCAGATGTCGGACATAGGTTACGTTGGTAAACGCACTGATAGGTCATGGTGGAGGTGATTCGAGAAAATAACGGTCGGCGGGTGCTGGAAGTAACGCTGCGACATCGGCCGGAGTTGCGTCGGCTTGATCAATTCCTGGCTGGCGCACTACCGGGATTCAGTCGGTCTGCGCTGCAACGTTGTATTGAGTCGGGGGAAGTTACGGTCAACGGCGTCCCTGTGAAGGCCAGTTACAAACTTCGTGAGGGCGACCATATTCGGGTGGTGTTACCAGAGCCGCCCCGTACGGACGCGGTGCCCGAAGACATCCCGTTGGACATCTTGTATGAAGACGATTACCTCGCGGTGATCAACAAACCGCCGGGCATGGTTGTACACCCTGCGCCGGGGCATAAACGGGGTACGCTGGTCAACGCCCTGGTGCATCGTTTTCGCCAATTGAGCGATGTCAACGGCCCAACGCGCCCAGGCATCGTGCACCGCCTCGACCGAGATACCAGTGGCGTAATTCTGGTGGCCAAGGACGAACAGGCTCATCGCGAGCTGGCGGCGCAGTTTCAGCGGCGCACCGTGTATAAGGAATACTTGGCCATCGTTCATGGCGAGATCGATCGCGATAGCGATTACATCGAAGCGGCCATCGGTCGCCATCCCCGTGACCGTGAGCGCATGGCCACCTTCGACGAACCCGACGAAGACGAGGAGATCAAGGACGCCTGCACTTATTACGAAGTCGTGGAGCGCTTTCGTGGCTTCACGTATGTGCGTTGCCTGCCGCGAACCGGACGAACACATCAAATTCGCGTGCACCTGGCGCACATCGGCCATCCCATCGTGGCCGATGGCGACTATAGCCATCACAAGGAACTACGCCTTAGCCAGGTTTGGCCCGCGTGCCCGCCGCAGGATGACTGCATCCTGACCTCCCGGCAGTTGCTCCACGCTTTCCGACTGCGGATACGACACCCCATCACAGGCCGCGAACTCGAGTTTAGCGCCACAGTACCAGCAGACTTCGCCCATACCCTCGACATGTTACGCAAACATTGCTCGTTGCCAAATAGGCGCGCTTGAAACTACGCGGTGATGAAGACGCCGTTAGAAAGTCTCTACGGAATGTCCATCTCGCGTGGCATTTCCAATAGGGGCCAACGTTCCTAAATATCTGGGGCACTTTATGCCATTAAGATTCCTAAAGTGACAGCCAAGTAAGGCACTAAAATACTTATGGAAGGCATGTTAGTAATGGGAAACGTCTCACCTCTGAGGAAAGAATAATGGCAAATTGGAAAGCTCTTCCTCGCGACTCTTTAGGACTTTTGGTTTCGGAGGGCCAGCCAGCTTCTGAAGGCAACGGCTATGTTGACCTGTCGGAGTTTGTCTCATGTACTGAGGTTTCCTTAGATTCCTGCCACGTGGATGAAAGTGCACGTGGGCATGGCTGGCAATTTGTGTTGGAAGAACTCGCTGAGCTTTCACGCTTAGAGGATAACTGGGATTCCCAAGGAGCCATTGCGCCGACTGAAAATGTAATAAATGGAGCGTCTAACCTCGCTAATGACTTAGCCGCTCTGGACTACCCGCCACCGCATAGAGTAGTGCCGAGCCCTAATGGGACGATCTATCTAGAATGGGACACGCCGACAGTTTTCCAGGAAATCGAAGTTACCTCCGCGTGTGAGGCTGAGTGCCGTCGCGTTGACAGAGGTACAGAGAGGACATCTGCTTGGCTACTGAAATGGTGCTAAATGAGAAAACGAGAGAAAGGGAATATGTTTGCGGTTGTGTTGAAACCCGTATTTTGATCAACTTGTGACCGAATTTTCGAATGAAACACGAACAAGAACCTATCAGCAGAGATGAATGGTTATTGCGTCGGGTGCATGTGCAATACTTTCGACCTGGACGATTCACGGTCATCTCCCCGAACGCGTTCGAGCCACGTCTTCGGGGCCGTGCCCCCGACACGAATGGTATCAGTCTGTTTCGGGCTGCGTGTTTACCAA
>JANWVZ010000226.1 GCA_025056555.1 Gemmatales bacterium
CGTTGATGCTCGGCGCGGGGTCGGGGACTCACGACGACTTCTCCGTCGAGTAGTTCGAGCTTGCGTTCGTCGCTGGTATCGGCGAGATACTGGGCCAACGTCATCCGCCGCGGCACCGCCTTGCGTCGCCGTCGGTGTTGTAGTCCTGCTACTTTCATAAGCCCCTCCGGACTGCCGCTGGATCTCCCGATGCGTGCAACCGGAATCGCATGAGCACAATTCGCCCTCAAGGTCGCCTGGCTCCTATTTATGTTATGATAAACGCACCATCTCTTCGGGTGTTGCTGTGAACGAATTTCCCCATCACGACTGTCCGGTTGATGTTCATGTTATGAGCAATGCAATTGTGCGTACTTGGTTCCAGCCATGTTGCTGGGGAAGATGGTGCATCCCAATGGGTTGCGGATGATGAACTGCGGATGATACCGATGGCCGCAGAGGAATACGCACTGGGGAATCGTGACACACCCGGGATTGCTGCAGAGGAACGCACACTAGCGATTGGCGTGGAAGGAACGCGTGGCCCGGAACGGTCTCACACCAGGCGTTTGGCTTTGCCGCGGACGGCTTGCTTGAACTCCCCCGTCGCCAGCACCGCTAAGTTCACCTCCAGCCCAGGAAACGCCTTGGGACGAAACCACTCCCCAGCCTCCACCTCCTGACACACCGTAAACTCGCTCCCCGTGTTTTCGTTCTCTTCGACGAACGGCCCCGCATCGGTCAGGCGAATGAGCCAGTACCAGCGGACGCCGTACTGGGCGTAATCGCGGTACTTGCGACGCAGGACGCGCGGGCGGTCGCTGGGGGATTCGATTTCGACGCAGAGGTCAGCGGGGCCGCAGAGGCGACCTTCCCGCAGTCGCTCGGCGTGTTCCTGGGCCAGAAAGACGAGGTCGGGCACATAGGTCAGCGGCTTGTCCGGGTCGAGGATCATGTCGATTTCGTGCCATACTTCGCCTAAATCGTGAGCGACCACCCAACAACTGAGGACGTGTTCCAGGTAATACTCGAATCGTTGATGCTCGGCGCGGGGTCGGGGACTCACGACGACTTCTCCGTCGAGTAGTTCGAGCTTGCGTTCGTCGCTGGTGTCGGCGAGATACTGGGCCAACGTCATCCGCCGCGGCAACCGGCTTGGTTTTTTTCGCCTGCGTACAGTTGCTCCCTTCATAGCTGGCTCCGTAGCTCATGGTGGGAACGGCGCGGCTAACCGCCCCCGCACGACTTCGCGGTCTGTCATAATGTGCCCGTTCACCGACCTGTTGAATCCGCGAGCCGATCAGCAGCGGCAGGTTAGCGTATGCGTGTAAGTCAACTGGCTAGCGTCGGCGGTGTGGGGCGACTTCGGGGTTGACCCAGGCGCGAAGGGGTTCGCCGCGCAGGCCGGCAAGGAGATTATCAGCGGCGATCTCGGCCATGGCGTTGCGGGTGGCGAAAGTAGCGCTGGCAATGTGGGGCGCGATGATGCAGTTGGGCAGTTTCAGGAGCGGATTATCGGGCAAGGGCGGTTCCGGGTCGGTTACGTCCAGCCCAGCCGCGAAGATGTAGCCTTTTTGCAGTGCCTCGGCCAAAGCACGTTCGTCCACGATGGGGCCGCGAGCGGTGTTGACGAAGACGGCCGTCGGTTTCATTTTCTTGAAGCGTTCCAGGTTGAACATGCCGCGGGTCGTTTCGTTGAGATCAGTATGCACGGAAACGAAATCGGCCTCGGCCAGGAGCGTGTCCAAGTCCACACGTCGGGCACCGAGTTCCCGCTCGGCCTGCTCATTGGGGCGGACGTCGTGATAGAGGATACGCATATCCCAGCCGAAGCGGCAGCGTTTGGCCAAGGCGAAACCGATACGGCCCATACCGACGACGCCCAGGGTACGTCCGACTAAATCCTGTCCTAGATGGCCCATCGGCTCCCAGGTTTTCCATTGCCCGGACAAGGTGTACAGATAACCTTCGACCAGTCGCCGTGCCGCTGCTATCAGCAGACAAAAGGCCAGGTCCGCGGTGGCATCGGTGAGCACACCGGGCGTGTTGCCGACACAAATACCTCGGGCCGTGGCCGCAGCCACGTCTATGTTGTTGTAGCCCACGGCGTAGTTGCTGATTACTTTCAGCTTCGGGGCGGCGTCCATGAGTGCGGCGTCAATGCGGTCGGTCAGTAAGGACAACAGACCGTCGCAGTCGCGCACTTTCCCCACGAGAACTTCGTAAGGCGGCGGCAGTGGTTCGGGCCAGATTTCTAACTCACACACGTCGCGGAGTTTATTCAATCCGGCGTCCGGAATCCGCCGCGTAACGAATACCCGTGGTTTGGGCATGGTAATTCTCCTTCAGTTGCCGATGAAGACTGGGCATCAGTGGGCTTCGGCCACTGGTTCCAGACGAACGGCGGCGACTTTAAATTCGGGGATCTTGGAAACGGGGTCGAGAGCGGAGTTGGTCAGATTGTTCACGTTATTCGGCCCGGGGAAATGGAAATTACCGAACACTACTCCTGGGGCGACGCGTGTCGTGATTTGGACATAGGCCAACATTTCCCCGCGGCGGGAACAAAGGCGGACCTGACGGGTGCCGTTGAGACCAAAGCGAGCCGCATCGTCGGGATGGATTTCCACGACGGGCTTGGGACACAATTGCATCACCACGCTCCGCCGCGTCAGTTCGCCGCCGTGCCAGTGATATAGGACACGTCCCGTTGTCAGGAGCAACGGATACTCGGCATCGGGCCACTCAGCCGGCGGTAAGTGCTCGACCACATGAAAGCGACCGCGACCCCGCGGAAAACCATGCACGAATAATATCGGAGTTCCGGGATGGTTTTTATCAAGAACGGGCCAGTGAAGCGTTTCGTGTTCCAGGCGCGAATGGCTGATGCCGGCATAGATGGGCGTGAGGGCCGCCATTTCCTCAAAAATCGCCGACGGACTGGTGTACTGCCAGCCGGCCCACGGACCCGCGGGATACCTGCCTTGTCGGGCGAGAACGCGAAGGGCTAAATCGGCAATAATGTGCCAATCGGGCCGAGCATCGCCCATCGGTTCCAAGGCCGCACGAACCAGTTGCACGCGTCGCTCCGTATTCGTGAACGTGCCGGATTTCTCGGCAAACGATACGCCCGGCAGCAGGATGTCGGCAAAAACGGAGGTTTCCGAGGGGAAAATTTCCTGTAAGATGAGGAACTCGCCCTGGGCCAGGCTCTGACGAGTATGGGGCAAGTCAGGCTCGGTCAGGGCCAGATCTTCGCCCAGCACGTAAAGCGCGCGAATTTGCCCCGTGCCGAACTGATGCACCATCTCGGTAACGGTCAGTCCCGGTTTCGCGGCCAGACCTAACGTCGGACTGACGTCGCTGCTGCGCAACGTCGGTTGCAGCGCCCAGGCCGCGTCAAACTTCCGCACCATCTGGGCATCACTCACCGGCTGATAACCGGGGAACACATTCGGCAGCGCCCCCATATCGCAAGCGCCCTGAACATTGTTCTGGCCGCGTAAGGGATTCACGCCTCCGCCCGGCACACCGAGATTGCCCAGGAGCATCTGCAGGTTGGCCAAGGCCAATACGTTCATCACGCCCGTCGTATGTTGGGTGATGCCCATCGCCCAGATCGCGGCCACGGGCTTATGGTGCGCCAGAATCTCCGCAGCCCGCTGGAGCGCCGCGACAGGAACCTGCGTAATCTCGGCCACCTTTTCCGGCGGATATGCCTCGAGCGATGCCGCGAATGCCTCGAAATTTTCGCAGCGCTCCGCAATAAACCGCGTATCGTGCCAGCCGTTTTTGAGGATGATGTGCATCAGGCCGTTGAGCAAGGCGATGTCTGTGCCCGGCAGATGTTGCAGATGAAGCGTGGCGAATTCGGTAATGTCAATGCGGCGTGGATCGGCTACGACGAGCGGAATGCGGCGACGCAGCACCGCCTGACGCAACATGGTACCGAAAACCGGATGCTGCTCGGTTACATTGGAACCAGTGATAAACAGCGCCTGAGCATGCTCGGCCACGTCGTGCATCGTATTGCTCATGGCACCGCTGCCGAACGCCAGGCTCAACGCAGCCACCGTCGAAGAATGGCACAACCGAGCGCAGTGATCCACGTTCTGCGTGCCCAGCACCTGCCGCGCCAACTTCTGCATCAGGTAGTTTTCCTCGTTCGTGCACTTTGCAGAGGCCAAAACTCCGAGAGCGTCGCTCCCGGATTCCCGCCAAATCTGGGTGAGCTTCTCGGCAGCCAGGTCCAGGGCTGTGTCCCAGTCCACCTCTACCCATTCGCGCTCCGCCGCGGTCGCCTGGGATTTGCTTCGACCGGACAATAAATACCGGCGCACCCGCGGGCGAAGCAACCGCTCAGGATGGTGCACGTAATCGAAACCGTAGCGGCCCTTGACGCACAGATGCAGCCCGTTCACCGGGGCTTGCTCATCTCCGCT
>JANWVZ010000227.1 GCA_025056555.1 Gemmatales bacterium
AGGCACAATCGAATTTGAACCAGGACTAAGAAAAGATTTGCCCGAGATTTTGGATAAGCTGATTCCCCCAGGTCGGCATTATGGGCACGAGCAAACCTGGCATGACGGCAACGCCCATGCTCATTTGCAAGCTACTTTGTTAGGCCCGTCCCTGACTGTGCCGATCCGCGACGGCCAATTGCAGTTGGGTACCTGGCAACAGATTATTTGCTTAGAGTGCGACATCCGTCCGCGTCGTCGCAACTTAGTCGTGACGGTTCTGGGCTGAAGCCGATTAGTTTTGATAACCGTTCGAGATTGTGCTTTGCGAGGATGCAGGTGTTTGGAAGCTGCGCCAGAAACGTAGCGGCAACAGGCCGACCCCGATCAAAGCCAACTGCGAGAGCCAGAAGACGCTGAGCCAAAGGGTAGCCCCGTCCATGCGACCGTAGGAATGCAGGCCGATACCCATCTGATTGGTGCCGAACCAACTCCAGGCCGTTACGATGTTCCCCAGGATACACAACAAAGCGAAGCCGCGTGCTTTGACAATCCCACCCCAGCGCGCGTGGAGCGCGAGCGCATTGGCCAGCACAATCATCAACGCGCCGTTTTCTTTCGGATCCCATCCCCAGAATCGTCCCCAGGAAACGTCGGCCCACAGTCCGCCCAGGACGGTGCCTGTGAAGCTGAATAAAATCGCGAAGCAGATGACGCCGTACATCATGCCGTAGAACGTGCGCAGAACCGTCGGCTGCGCCAGGGCCCTCGTGGTTAGGCCCACGATCACGAACGCAATGGCAATCGCCCCAGCGAGGAAAGTGGCTGTGTACCCCAGAGTGATGCAGGTCACATGGGTCGCCAGCCAGAAATTCGTGTCCAGCACTGCTTGCAAAACGCCGAGCGTGTCGTCGGTAGCCAAGTGGTGGGCGATGATGAGTGTGACACCGCCCAGCGCCGCCGCGGTCGCATTTCCCAATCCTAGGCGATAAATCCGCTCCAGGATCAGTCCCAGAACGACGCCGGCCCAGCCGATGAAAATCGCCGAGGAATACAGGTTGGTCACTGGCGGTCGGCCTTGGAGATACATCCGCACCAGCAAGCCGACCGTGTGCATCACCGCGGCGACCACCAGCATGCCGAACGCCAGTTTTTGGAAACGCATGGGCCAGATAAGACTGCCATAATAGGTCAGGAAGCCCAGACAGGCCAGCACAAAGGCCACTCCGTACACCACGGCCGTGTGATAAAACACGCCCGAGCGGTTGAAGGCTGACTCAATACTCGTTTTCCGCAACACCCAGGCTGGCTGTGTTTCTTGCAGATAGGCGCGATACTCGTACACCGCTTCATTGAAGCGGCGGGCATCCTGGTCGCGCCAGGCGTTGAGAACGTCCCGCAGATGGCGATAGCTCGGCGAGGTATGTTGCTCGAGGAACTCCTGCAAAGGCTGAGCATATTTGCCCGCCACCAGCTCGAGGAGGCGCGCGTCTTTCTGGGCCGCCGCTACTTCGTCGGGTGGTAGCGTTCGCAGGAAGCTTTGCAAGGCTGCGGCACGCTCCGTCTCGCCCGCATGATAGTTTTGCCAATCCTCGAGCCGCCCGGAGCGTGGCGCCAACGGACGCAGCTCATCCTGAATATCGTTGAAGATGCGTCGCAGCTGCGGGTCATCGAGATGAGCCAGGCGTTGATAGAGCAAGAACTGGTTCGCCAGTTTGAGCACTTGCCGATCGTAAACGGTCTGAGCTTCCTTCTCTTTGCGGCCAGCCTCATGGGCTTGGTGGAGTAGCTCCTCTAAGCGAGTTCGGAACTCGGCTAACGCGTAGCGATTGCCCGGTCGGCGTTCCAGACCGAGCAGGCTCAGCACCTCGTCGTTATCAATGCGAAACACGCGATATTGCTCCGCTTGCGGACGCTGGGTTATGACGTCGAGGAGCCAGACGATCGCGGGAATCGTGCGGCCCTTGTTGTCGGTGACGGTTTGCCTGCCGGAGATCGCTAACAAACTGGTGCGGGCGACACTGTCCCAGGGCTTGATGCGGGCCTGCAGGACAGGTAACGCCCCGAATTCGTGCACGTCAAAGTTTTGCACCGCGCCGGAAGGTAACCAGGGGAGCACCAGGTACACAGCCACGAGACCTCCCGCGATCCAGGGTAACCAGTGCAGCAACTGGACCTCCGTCTCCGAGGCAACATCCTGAGCCTCGGTGTCATCGGTGGCGGTCTTACTTCTCCGTGACTTGCTGGCACGCCTGTGCGTGGCCTGCAACGTTGTATCGCCGAGTGAGGATTGTGGTCTCGCTGGCAATTGCTGACTGCGACGCAAAAAGCCCGCCAAGTGCAGCAGGAAATGCGCTAACATCCCCGCGGCGACAATCAGGCATCCGAGGTACGGCAACCATCGGCCTGGGTTACGCACCACTTGCAGGATGGTTCCGCTATCGTCAGGCAAATAACCCGATTGATAAAACGTCAGCCCCTCCAGGCTCAGCGGCTGGTTCATAGTGATGACCACGTCGCGTCCATCCGTGGTGTTCGGTTCATACAGGCGTATGTCACTGCGAAACTCCTTGGGAATCGAAGTGCCAGGATAGGTCGTGTGAACGAAGTTTTTCAATTCAAACGTGAACGGCAGATAAATGCGTTGTCGGCGTAGGGTCAACTGATACAGGTGATCTCCGATCGGCACCAGGATTGGCGGAAAGGACAGAAGGCGACGATTGCCGTTACGGTCCATCCAAAGCGATAAGACATATTCGCCCAGAATCCGTTGGCTCTCCTTTTCCCGCAGTCGAAGATGTACTGCGGGCATGTCCTCGCCGGGATTGATCCCCGGCGCTTCGGGCACCTCCACGATGCGCCACATTCCTTCGCGGCTCGACATAAGGAACGGGTTGCGCCCTTCCGAGGATTCGTTTTCGCGCACCGGCTGCACGATACTGTTCTTCCACGCGGCGAGAATCTCGACATCGGCAGGCAACTCGGGATGGCTGATCAGGATGGGCGTTTTGCGTTCGGGAATGAGCCAGAACCGATGCGGAATCACAACGGCGTCTTCCACATCGGTGCGGTCGGCGCGAATCAGGGCAATTTCGTAACGCAGCGAGTCCTCGATGAAGTTACAACGTTCTCCGATTTGCAGGACCATGTTGGCTTCCACCGCGGCCAAACCCGTGATCAACTCCCCGAACATCAGGACAATCACGCCCACGTGCAGCGCCCATACGCCTAACCACTTCCAACCCAGACGAAACTGCATGACCAGCGCCGCCAGCAAGTTGATGAGCAAAGCCCAGCCGAGCAACCAGCCCCCGGGAAACGGAATACTCCAGGGAAGGTCCCGTAACGTCCGTATGCTGTCCAGTCCGGGGACATGGCCGAGCAGACGCAACGGCAACCAGACGATCCCCGAAGAGCGGAAGTAGTTATGCACCACTGTCCAGATGCCCATCTCCACTTGCGCCAACGTGCCGAAGAACACCAACACCAGCGCCAGGCTGAACAAGGTTACCGTTACCCACAAAGAGCCCGCCATCCGCAAAGCCAGCCCCAACAACTGACGAATTTCTGACCATAAGCCCGGCGGCGGTGCCGTCGCTGAGCCGTTTCCTGCACTGTGATTATGTTCGGGCGCCATCGCCATCTTAGTTGCTCCTTCGGTAAGGCTCCCCAGTAATCCTATCGGGGTTTGCCTGGTCCGGTGAGTTCTACGACAAGAAACTCGTGCTGGGGGGTCTTCAGTCGGCTCACGAGTTTTTCCGCCTCTTCCGCTGACACCTTCGGTAAACCGACTAATTCGCGCCAACGATTGATGTTACCCGCGACATCGCCCCCCTGCCCTGGGGGAAAACGCACCACGACCAGTTCCGGCGCGTTAGCGTCTTTGCCGAGCCGCAGGGTCGCATATCGGGTTGGGACCGTTCGTGCCTCCGCGTGCCAATCCTGAGGCAGTTGCCAGCGGGCTTGCTCTTCGGTCAGTTCTAACGAGCGTAAGAATGAGTGAAAAGCCTCCCGTTGCGGTGCCAGCTGGTGGCGCGGTCCGACGGTGCGGAAAAACCAGCCCACGCCGTTTACCCACGTCATCGCGCCGAGCAACATCTGTTCCTGCCCCTGCGTGCGATTTTCCCCAGGCGAAACACGTGGCGCGGTGTAATGCCGAATCTGCGGCTCGTCCTGACAACCGAGCAGACCTATCAGGAGCCAGCCCAACGCTATCAACCGCGTCATGCCCCAAGTACGGACCTTCCAGCAGTATGGCGCGTGCATTCACGATTCCTACGAGTTCAGGCGGGAAGTACTTGAGCGGGTTCTAGGGCAGGTATAACATTCTATTGCCCGGTAAGCATTATTCCAAGCACCCTGGATGCCCCGTCAGGCAGGACAGATACTCAGCGAAATTGACCTGCTAAACTCAAG
>JANWVZ010000228.1 GCA_025056555.1 Gemmatales bacterium
ATGGGTAGCTATAACCAACAGACGCGAGTTATGAATCAGTTCCAGAATGCGCCGATGGGCTTTTTCCTGAAAACTCAGGTCTCCTGCGCTAAGAATCTCATCAATTAGAAGTATTTCCGGTTCGATTTCAGTCGCTATGGAAAAGCACAAACGCACTAACATGCCACTGCTATAAAAACGCACGGGCACATTGAGAAACTCACCTAACTCACTGAACTCAGCGATACGCTGACGTCGTTGGCGCACCTCCTTGGGGGTCAGGCCTTGTAAGTAGCTCCTATAAGCGATGTTAGCCCAACCTGTGGCATCAGACTCGATGCCCACACCTATATCTAATAAAGTGCTCACTCGACCCTCAATGTCTAGTTGGCCACTGGTGGGTGGATAGATTCCTGCTAATAACTTGAGCAGTGTGGTCTTCCCCGCTCCATTATGTCCGATTACACCCACTCGGTCACCTTCACGGAAGTCGAGGGAGAGATTTTTCAGGGCCTGCACTTCCATAACGGGATTGACGGAGCGGAGAAAAAAACCCCCGAGAAGGAACTGTTTCAGCGGCAGCCGCTTATGTTTGCGTACTCGAAAGGTGAGACTCACGTTCCTGAGCCGCACATGCACCATAGGCCTATGCTCCTCTTCAGACCGTATTAGGCTCGATCACAGGCTGAAGATAATTTTCCGCTCATTAGCAGCGAGCAAAGCTATCGCAAGAAATGCAAGTACTATGGTAGTATTCAAAGTCACAATGAAGGCGTGCAGGCTGGGTACTTCGCCATATAGCACCGGAAGGCGCACCAGCTCAACTACATATCCCAGGGGATTAGTCGTCAGGATATGCACAAGTAATCCCCGCTTGGCGAACATTTCTTTTGGATAAAAAACGGGAGTGAGGTAATACACGAGCTGAAGGAGTATGGCTGCCAGATGATGAGTATCGGGAAAATATACATTAACAATGCCGAATATGGTTGTGATGGCCCAGCTGAAGAAGAACAGCAGGATAAGCACGGGGATAAGGACGGGTAGAGCCGTCAAATTATCAAAGCCGCGGATGAACCAACTGAGCAGGATAGTAAAAATCAAGAGAATCAAGAAATGCAAACCGACACTTAATGTGGTGCGCAGCGAATACATGGCCAAGGGGGCGGGATACGAACGTATATACTTTTCTCCCGCAAGAATGCTTTGACAACCTTCTAAGACCGAATAGGATATAAAGTTCCAGATGGCGACACCCGTAAAGACATAAGGTGCATATTCGCGCAAATCCATTTCGAATATCTGGTAAAACACCAGACACATGACGGAAGTATAAGCAAGGGGTTGCAAGAGCGACCAGCCGATACCTAAGAAGGAGCGACGATAGCGGGCATCTAAGTCGAGCTTGACTAAAGCAAGCCAGAAATAGCGGCGTTTCCAGATCTCGCGCAGGTAGTGCAAGGGATAGCGAATGGCGCTCATGATTCTCGTTCCTGCCGGGCCTGTCAGGGGCATGCGCATTCTGTGCGGAGCAGCAGCCTAGCACAAATCTGACGACGAAGGAAGACCAGTTTGCCCAAGGGGCTAAAGGTAGGTTTCTTCAACACAGCGCGATCGCACGGGACGTGCAGGGATTCCGTAAGCAACCACTCCATCAGGCAAATCTTCCAGCACTAACGCTCCGGCCCCGACTACAGTGGCCTGACCAATATCAACCGAATGGGTGACGTGAGCGCCCAGGCAAATCGCTGAATAATCACCCACGTGCACGTTACCCCCCAGACAGGCATGTGGCCCGATACTGACAAACGCCCCCAGTTGGCAGTCGTGATCCACAGAACAATGCGTGTTCAACAGGCAGCCCGGGCCAGTGCTGACTCCCGCGTTGACCACGGCGCCCGGCAGCACGACAGTACCCGGCCCAAGTTGTGCAAATCGGGACACGCAGGCGCCGGGATGGATCGTACAAGCAGGTTTCAGCTCAGGGAATCGTTGACACACCCGTTGGGTCAGTTGTCCGCGCCGCCAATTGTCCCCAATGGCCACGACAAAGCCGCTGACCTGACACTCGCGAACTATCCGCGGAACGTCTGCGTCTGTACCAAGCACGGGAATGCCTAACAGCGTTTCCCCGGGTGACAGCCGATTGTCAATGACGCCCACAACGCACATCTGATTCTCCGCCAAGAGGGTGTCAAGAACCACGCGTGCATGTCCGCCGGCACCGAAGATGAGAATATTGGGTCGCATCATGAGTGTTTCGAGAGTAATCGCTTTTTCCGTTGATGACTCTTTCCGAAGTGTATCATCATCGAGAAATGCGCGAAGATGACTTCAAACACTCCGGCACTCGATAGAATTGGGTAACTGCATAGGCAAACTGAGCCTCAGTCGGACTAGACGGGTTTGATGTCCCGGTTATGAATCACCAACTCCCACTCATCCTCGGGCTCGAGAATTGCAACGGGAAAATGCCGCCAGACTAAGATGGCAAGCCGTCAGCGAGGGCTTTGCCGGCAAACCTTTTCGCTGTACCAACCACACTGGAGGGAAACGATGCGCTGGTCTATCGCAGGGAGCGCGTTGGGAGGTGTATTACTCGGCTGGTGGTTACATGCCTTAGACTGGCACGGGGGTTCTGTGAAAGCCGCCAACGATCGTTGGCAGGAGTATGCTTTGGCTACCGGAGCCATTCAAGCCGGAGCTGTCGGACACGACCAGGACGGCATTTGGATTTTGGATGGCAAAAGGGGTAAGTTATATGCTTCCTCTGTCAGTCGTCTGACTGGGAAAATCCTAGCCTGGGCCGAAGTAGATCTGCTGGCTGAGTTTGGGATGCGCTCTGCTAACGAAGCACGGTTCCTGATGACCACGGGTCAGGTCGGCCGAGGGGCCTCAGTGCTTTTTGTTGCCGAAGTGACCAGCGGGCGCTTAGGAGTGTATTCGATGGGCTTAGCCGAAGGATACAATCCCGGTGTGATCGTCCGCCGGCACGACTTGGCCAATTTTGTCTCTTCGGGGAGACCGTAAGTAATTTCGCTAACTGGCCCCTTGCACGACGATTTCGTTCACCAGCTGGCGTGCCACCTTATATGCATGGCGAATCGTGACTGCGCGGGCTTCCAGTTGCTCCGGCGTAAAATACCGACCAGGTTCAGCACGAGGTAGTCCGGCTAGTTCCAGGATCAGAGGCAGTAAAGCCTGAAATTCCCTGGCTCGTTGCTGGATTCTTTCTACGTCTGTCATGGCTTGCCTCCCGCTTCGACAAAGGACTCTTTGCCGGCAAAGGTGTTGGAGAATATCCTTTCTTTAGCATACCCGATTGCGCTGGACTTTGGAAAGGGTAGGGCCAAGAATCCTATTGGATAGGCATTGCGCAGCTCAGCGATAGTCCTCGCGATGCCAGAACGGTACCAATTGGGGGACTAATCAGTGAGTCAAGAGGCAGTCCCGACGAATCCGCCGCCTCGCTGTGTTCACCTGCGATGCAAATCCATGCTAGTCTATGGCGAGGCTTTTGAGGAAGACCCCGAATTTCAGGCGGGCACTGTTGATTTCTGGTGCGTACTTTCTTCGCGCAGCATCGGACCCGACGGTGGCGAGGTTTCCCTGTCAGCATGCCGCGACCCTAACCGCTCCTGCTATCAGGAATATTAGGTGCCAGATAAACTGCCGCGCATCGTAGTGGTGGAGTGGCCAAGATTCTAAACCAAGCTAACACGACGTATTCTTGAGCGTGAAAGCTATGCTATTGCTGTGCCCTCATTGCCGTCAGGAAGTGCAGGTCGCTGACCATTTGGCCGGTCAAGTACAGGCGTGCCCCAAATGTCAGAAGAGCTTTCGGGTGCCGACTCCACCTATGATCTCGCCTTCTGGTTCGCCTATTCCGAATTTGGGACCAGCGCTGCCGCCGAGTTCGGCTCCCACTTCGCCGAAGAGTGTACCTGACGTCCCACTTGGCCCGATGGCTCCTAATGTCGGCATTAGTCCGCCCTACACTTCTCCTGCGCCGGTCAGTCCGCCCCCCAGCGCGTCGCCAGGCCCAGCGGTCTCACCGAGCGTAGGCGTCTGGCCTGCGACAACTCGTCCGGAAATCACAGCACCGCCCCCGGAGCCTCCTGCCGGACCGCTGCCCCCTCCGGCTCCTACCCCTGGCTACTTGAAATCGAGGCAGCTGCTCGTTTTACACCCCATATATGTTCAGACGGCCCAGTTGATACTCCTCCTGGGCTTAGCAGTTCTGTTATTCTGTCCATGGCTGGCAATGCCGCCGAAAAGCGGTTTGTTGCTCACCCAGAACGGTTTTCAGGTAGCCTTTGGACGTGCCCAAGGTTTATTAGTGTCTGACCATACAACCAGTACAGCCATTCGCGCCTCG
>JANWVZ010000229.1 GCA_025056555.1 Gemmatales bacterium
GACACTTACCGCTACCACTTCGATTCACGAGCGGGCGCTGGAGGCTTTACGGCGCCACGGCAATCCGTTTCGCAATTATTTTGCCCGTCATCCCGACGACGAGATTTGTGCGCGGTACCACGTCCCGGAGCTGTACGCCCAGGAACGGGAACTGGTGCTGGCCGCGATTGACCTTTATCGGCAGGATGCGACGCGCCATTCTGAAGTGTTACCCATTTTGGGCAGTAAGGGAGCGGGGAAAACGCACTTGCTCCACTCAATCAAGCACGGCTCATCCCGCGGTCGGCAACTGGTGGTTACGCCGAGCACTTATCAGAAGGGTTGCGACTTTGTCGAGTTCGTGTTGTTCCAAATCATGGACACCCTGTTAGGCGGGGGTACGCAGGGGGGCGTGCGACCGCTGGTTTATATCGGGGAGGAATTGACCCGCCGATTGGTGCGCAACTGGCTCCAGAGTTTGGATTCGGCAGCGCGTGCGGAGCTGTTTCCCGCACCGGCTTTGACCCGATGGGCGCGGCGATTGGGACTCGGCTCAGCCCAGGCGGACGAGCGCTGTCAATGGTTGATCCAACTTCTGTCGCGATCGGGCAGCTGGCCTGTGCGGCAGGCCTTGCTTCAGGTGCAGCTGGAACCGGGCCTGGTTTACGAGCGGCTTTGCGAATTCGTGGATCGTAACGAAGTGCATAGCGTGGCAGGCCAGATGCGTCGGCGGATTTATCAGGGTTTTGCCCGCACCATTTTGTTGGGTCAGGAGGACGAACTAGCGCACTTCCTGACTAGTGGTTTCACGGAGCTGGATTTTCAGGTGCAGCCAAGTCGGCAGGAACTCGTGCTGGCGCTGCTACGCGCGTTGATGGATATTTGCTTAACGTTGCGGATTCCCGTCGTGGTAGCCTTCGACCAGTTGGAGGACTTGCTCTTAGTACGCCGCACGGAAGATGGCCATCGAGTGAGCGAGTCGTTTTTTGCCGGGCTGGTGCAGGTACTGCATCAAGTGGACGGTATTTGCTTTCTGATTTTTGCCGAGCGAGGTTTGTGGAACCGCTTTGTGCCGAGCTTGGACGGTTACATTCAGGATCGGTTGAACCATCCGCTGCACTTGCCGGGTCATGGCAGTGTGCAAGCGATACGGCTCGATCCACCGCCGCCGGATCTGGTGCGGAAAGTGGTTGTGGTGCGATTGCGGCCCGCGCTGGAACCTTTTGGCAACGAGGTAGCGCCGATATTTCCATTTAGCGAAGAGCAAGTGTTACGCATCGCCCGCACCGAGCCAACGTTGAGGGACATGTTGCAGCAACTCCGTCGGTTGTTTGATCGGTTGGTGTACGGTCGCGAAACTTGCGACGATGCGGAAGCGGACGGTATGGTTCCCCAGAGTGTGGCTTATGTGGAAGTGCCGCCACCCGAACCGATTCCGCCCGAGGTGAAGGAAGTGACGATCTTACGGGCGGTGTCCCCGCAAGCTACATCTGCCGGGCAGCGCTCTGCCGAGGCGGGCGAAGGGAACGCTGCGGCACAACCCACGCCGCTGGCGATTCTCGAGCGCCTTTGGCATCAGGCTTGCGACGATGCTCGTGCACGATTGGCACCGGAAGGGGCAGTAACGGGCGCGACACGGGAGTTGCAGGCGGGTTTGGGGGCGTTGATGCAGACGTGTCTGGAGCATGGCGTGAAAGTGGGCCAATGGCGGCTGCAGCATGTGGTGCCGGAGTTTACTTATGGCCAACATCCGACTTACGGCGTGCTGACGTTGACGCATTGGGTGTGTCGGGATGGTCAGCCCTGGCGTGTGGGCATCGGGTTATTCTTAGGGCGCGGGCCGGGGAAATTCCGCGACCTGCAAGTCAAACTTACCGCCTTAGACATTGACCCGCCGGTGGTGGACACGTTGGTGTTGCTGCGGCCGGCAGACGATTTGCAATTATCGGGCAAGACCAAAGCGCTTTGGGAAGAGGTGCAGGCACGCGGACGGCCAGTGCGTCTGGAGCCACTTCGCCTCGACGAATTGGTGCAACTGTACGCGTTTCCGCGATGGCTGGCCTTGTTGACCGAGACTTGGCCGGAGGACAAACCGTTGCCCAACCTTGCGGACTTTTTACAGAGCCAATGCGAATCGTTGTTGCGCCTAATATGTCTGAATGCCGACTAGCAAAAGTTTGTTGAACGAAATTAGGGTAAATGCCGATGTTTCAGGTAGATTCAATTTTGGCGCACAAAACTAAAGTGCGCGCTGTACGTGCGAGGGAGGAGAAATTCATGACTACGAAAGAGGAAAAACGGCGTGAGCAATTACTGCGGCGTTTGCAGCAGGTGGAAGTGAAGATCATGCGGCTCAAGAAAGTGCTGGCGCGTTTGCAGGCACACTTGGCCGCGGTGAAACCGAAAAAGACCGCAGCGGCCTAGTGGATGAGCGATGCCTGACCGGCCGTGCTAAGACGAACCAGGTTCGTGTTGTTCCCCTGTTTCCGAAATCGGTGGACTTTGCGTTCGGTCGCAATATTGACGCCAAGCTTCCGCTAGAATAGCCATGGCTTCCTCGTCGCTGAGCTGAGGGAAGTACTCATAAAACTGTCCGACGGCCCAAAAATCATCGGGGGCGAGCAGACAAATCACTTCGTCGCAATGGCGCCCCACTTCCTGAAGACGGTCGGGAGAACCCACGGGAACAGCGACGACGAGTTGCGCGGGCCGTTGCAAGCGTGCCGCGTGCAGGGCGGCGATCATGGTCGAGCCGGTAGCGATGCCGTCGTCGGTCACAATTACCGATCGCCCCGTGAGTTTTGCCGCGGGGCGCACCTGGCGATACAGACTCTGCCGGCGGCGAATCTCGGCCAGTTGGCGCGCCGTTTCTCGGCTGATGTAGTCGGGGTCAATCTCCAGGCGCTCGACTAAGCCCCGGTTGAGAATCACCTCGCCGTCTTCGCTGACCGCTCCGATGGCCAGTTCAGGTTGGCCTGGCGCGGGCAACTTGCGCGAGAGCACAACGTCTAATTCCGCGGGCAAGATTCGAGCGACCGCAGCGCCGATGACCAGCCCGCCCCGGGGAATGGCTAAGACCACAGGGTCGCGCCACGAACGCTGCCGTAAGGCTTCCGCAAGCTGTCGACCGGCATCTTCTCGGTCGCGGAACATGGACTAGTCCGTTATCGGTGCCGGAGTTGAAGCACCCCGTCGCGGTGCGTTGAGCCAACCTCGGGCGCCGTGAGCCTTGCGTTTCAGCCGCGTTGCATTATCAGCCAGGGCCTTCAATGCTTTCGGCAGATTAGAAACCCGAAATATCCCGATCGCCTTGCCGTTCTTAGCACCAGCGCTGCAATAGGCGTATTCGATGTTAATGTGTTCCTCAGCCAAGGCTTCGCAGACTTGGGCTACCGCCCCAGGCTGGTTCCGCATCTCCACTAAGAGCACGTCATGCTCGTCGAAAGGCAAGTTGAGGTCTTTGAGCACTTGCCGCGTTTTCGTCGGGTCTTCGGTTACCATTCGGAGCACGCTGCGTTCCTTGCGTTCTGCCACCGCCAGGGCGGTGATGTTGACTTTCTGCTGCGAAATGGCCGTGCAAACTTGTGCCATGCGCCCGGGCTTGTTCTCCAAGAACACCGAAAATTCGCGGACTGTCGTCGCCATGACTCCTCCTCACCGGTTCACCGAGATGACCGTGCAGCTGGCTCGCAGAAAAGAGCGACACACACTGAGTCAAGACTCCCGCTGATCGCATTGTAGCAGACCGAGCCATGACTGTCTTGCCCTGAGTTTCGGGCGAACGAGGCCAACTTCATGGTAACGGTGGAATGTTCAGGACGATGATCTTGCCTTGTTGCGTGGTGATGGCAATCCGTTTGCCATCGGGCGCCCAGGCTCCCGCATAGCAAGGTTCGCCGAATCGCTGGCGATATACCACTTCTCGGCTCTCCAATTTCCAGATTTTTATCCATCCGCTACTGCCCACGCTCAGAAGGTACTTGCTATCGGGGGAGAGGCGAAGATTGCTGACGAAATCAGCGTGGGCTTTTCCCGGGGCGTTCGGTTTCGTGGAGACTTCGGGATCCACAAAGTCCTGAAGCACCTGACCATCGGTCAGGTTCCACAGTTTGATTTGTCCGTCGGCGCCCGCGCTCAGCAATTGGGAGCCCCCTGGCAATGCGGCCAAGGTGAAGACACTGTCCCGATGGCCGCGGGGAAACTCTTTTTCATCGAAAGCCCGCAATTCGCGTATTATGTTGCCGCTGGCAACGTCCACGAGCCAGATTTTTCTCGGCAAACCCGTGGCTGCCACTTGTTTACCTTCGCCGAGCCAAACTACAGCATACAGCGGCTGGGGTTGCGGCTGCACGGCCAGAT
>JANWVZ010000022.1 GCA_025056555.1 Gemmatales bacterium
AACGCGGAATTCCTCGCTCGCGTCGGCGAATTCGCGGCTCTGTCCGGCGAGTAATGGTGGCTCTGGTTTCGTGGAAGCGCACACTGGTGGTCTAGTCTCAGCGCCAAAGGTTTGCATTTTCACCGGCGAGCTTGAAGGGGCAGGTTCTATCGGACCTGCCCCTTTTCACACCTAAGCCGAAAAGGATGAACTATGCAGCGTACACTGGTGCTGTGCAAACCTGATGCAGTACATCGCCGCCTGCTGGGAGCGATCATTCAACGTCTGGAGCAAAAGGGCTTGCGTTTGGTGGCTGCCAAATTGGTGCGGGCCGATCGCCAACTGGCAGAACGGCATTACGCAGTGCACCGAGGCAAGCCGTTCTATGAGTCGCTCGTGCAGTTCATTACCAGCGGGCCGACATTAGCCATGGTCTGGGAGGGTCGTGCCGCGGTGCAAGTCGTCCGAGCGCTAATCGGCCCCACAGACGGTGTCCAGGCGCCTCCGGGCACGATTCGCGGGGATTTTGCTCTCAGCGTGCAAAACAATCTCGTCCACGCAAGTGATAGCCCCCAGACCGCCGAAGAGGAAATCACACTTTGGTTTGATCCTGAAGAACTCGTGGCCTGGGAGCCATGCGATGAGCGCTGGACCGGTGCCGCCGCAGGATAATCCTACTGGGAGCACGATTACGCCTGCAGCCGAGCTCCAGCACGGCTCCGAACGCTGTGCTGGCTCCAACCAGGGCTCGGCCCATGGCACACGCCATGAACCGCCTAATCCGCTGTATGGATTGTTATTGCTGTTCAGCATAGCTTTCGTGTTGACAGGCTTGGTACTTTCTTTGGTGCCGTGGCCTGAGTTGCCTCGCTGGCTGCAGCAGCATGGTTGGAAGATTCTCCTGGGAGAGATGGGGCTGGTAATCGTAACCGGCTTGGGAAGTATGGTCCTGGATCGGTGGCGAAGCGGGCGCAAGAGCGATTGCTCGCACTAACCCGCAGTCGGTTTTTTCCAGCTCGGCGCGTGCGACAATCACCCACGGGGTCTAGCAACTACCCGGATGGAGTTGTTCCGATGGTGCGGTATCCAGCAGCAGAGACGTGTTTTCCACCTCTAACACAGGGTGGCCTTTGTGATCAGTATGAGGGACTTGCGGTTTGGTGTTCGAAGAGTCGGGTTAAGCAGTTATATCTGCAGGATTTGGGAGCGGCGTTTGGAAGAATTCGTAAAAAACATGCATCTGCCCTGATTTGGACGACGATTTGTACCATGCGGGCAGTTGCTCCGTGCGCTCAGATTACTCTTACCTGGCGGAAGGTTGAGCTCGCCGGCGCGGAACGCAACGCCGGAGTGCATCATAGCGCTTAGGGAACCCACCATGGCTCAAGCAGCACCCGAGGGAAGCGGAACCACCACACTGCCAGCGGTTCCAGGCACATCGGCCGGTTCGCCTCCTGCTGAAGCCAGTCCCAGTTTCTGGGCAGTCATTCGGGAAAACACGGTTGCGTTTGTCGTGTTTTGGGGGGATATCGCGGATTTTACCGCGCGAATAGTTCGCTGGATGGCCACGCGGCGACCGTATCGCGGAACGTTATTGCCTAATTTTTATCAAATCGGTGTGCGGAGTGTGCCAGTCATTGGCACGACCGGCTTGTTCATCGGCATGGTCCTCGCCGTGCAAACTTATGCCGAGTTTACTCGCTTTCCAGGCATGAAGAGTTGGTTGGGAGCGGCGATCAACGCCAGCATTATTCGGGAACTCGGCCCCGTATTGGCAGCGACTATGTTGGCGGGGCGTGTGGGCAGTGCTCTGGCCGCAGAACTGGGAACCATGCGCATCACCGAGCAAATAGATGCCTTGTGGTGCCTCGGCGTTAATCCGATCCACTACCTGGTCGTACCGCGTTTCCTGGCCTGCGTTGTACTGATTCCCTTGTTGACAGTGCTGGCGGACTTCATGGGCGTGTTGGGAGGTGCGGCTATCAGTACGCAGTTCTTCGGCATCGAGTCGTTTGAGTATTGGCAGGTCTCGCAAGAAAAGATCGGGATCTGGGACATTTTTTGCGGCCTAATGAAAAGCACAGTCTTCGGAGCGGCCATCGCCACCATCAGTTGTCATCGGGGATTCCATTCCACTGGCGGTGCCGAGGGGGTCGGACGAGCCGCTACCGATGCCTTTGTATTGTCCTTTGTGGCTATCCTGGTCTTGGACTTTTTCCTGGGCCTATTCTTTACCGGCTTATCTGCGATACTCTGGCCCCGCGGCTGAAGCCACTGCAACCATGAGCCAGAACGAGAAAGTTTGCCAAAATAGTCTGTCCAAAGCCGAGGGCGACGCTGCGGGAGCGATTGCAGCGACGCCAGCAACTGTGCCATCAGCCTCGGGAACCAGCCTCGAAGCAGCGCCGGCCGTTGCCCAGCAAGAGAGTACCCCCCAACGACTAACTGGCCCGCCACTCCTGCGCCTGGAAAACGTCACGGTACGTTTTGGGGCACAGAATGTTCTCCAGGACGTGAGCCTCGAAATTCCCCAGGGCCAGAGCCTGGCCGTCATGGGTGAAAGCGGCTGCGGGAAGACCGTCTTTCTGAAAGTGTTGATCGGGTTAATCCGTCCGACCAGTGGTCGCGTCTTGCTCGATGGCGTGGACGTGCACCGTTTATCGGAGGCAGAATGGATGCGGCAGCGGCTGCGGTTTGGCTTTGTCTTTCAGTCGGCAGCACTTTTTGACAGCATGAGCGTCTATGAGAACGTTGCCTTTCCGCTGCGGCAACACACCGACTGGGACGAGGCCACAATTCGCCATCGGGTGCGCCAACAGCTTGCCGAAATTGGTCTGGGGGAAGAAGTGTTGGCTAAGTATCCTGCTGAGTTATCCGGCGGCATGCGCAAGAGGGTCGGCCTGGCGCGGGCGTTGATGCTCAAGCCCCAGATCATGCTTTACGATGAACCCACGACGGGTTTGGATCCCATCATGGCCGACGTCATCAACAGCCTGATTCGACAAACCCACGAACGCCACGGCATCACCAGCGTCGTGGTCACGCACGATCTCAATACGGTGCGGCGAGTCGCTCAGCGTGTGGTGATGTTGTATCCGCATCGGCGTCTGAAGCCTGGAGAAGCGCAAATCATTTTCGACGGTATGCTGAGCGATCTCGATAACACGCCAGACCTTCGAGTGCGCCAATTCGTCCTGGGGCAGGCGGGCGAACTCCTTCACGTCCGCGACTAACTGGAGGATTCACCATGAATGATGCCGCCTTCAAGTTTCGCCTGGGCATTTTCGTGCTGACGGCTTTGATTTTGCTCGGTGTATTGATTGTGTTGTTTGAGCGCGTGCCGGAATATTTCGTCCGCTACATTCACTATGAAGTGCGTTTCCGCGAGGCGCCGGGCCTGGAAAAAGGGATGCCGGTGCGCAAATCGGGAGTAAAGATCGGCGAG
Organism: Gemmatales bacterium; assembly: GCA_025056555.1. Classification (GTDB taxonomy): domain Bacteria; phylum Planctomycetota; class Planctomycetia; order Gemmatales; family HRBIN36; genus HRBIN36. Next base: position 3,425 of record JANWVZ010000022.1, read on the forward strand.
GTGGAAGATTATGATCTCGACCCGACCACTGGCATCGTAACCGTGAAAATACAGGTGGACCGGCGCTATCAGTTGCGTCTGGGCGATCAGGCGATCATGAGTCGGGGACTGGTGTTGGGCGACACGGCCATCAACTTCGTCATGGGCGAAGACAAACGCCCGGCGCCACCGGGTCACGTTTTCGAAGGGAAAGAGCCTCCTGACATTGGCCGTGCCCTCGGCCAGGCCCGCAGCCTGGCTGACTTGGCCGGTCAAACCTTGCAGGAAGTGCTCGTCGCTGCGAACAACCTGAGCAAAGCGGCCGAGAGCGCCGATACTTTTCTTCGGGCAAATCGTGCGCAACTCGATCAAACTGTGCAGCGCGTCAACGACCTGGCTGGCCGCGCTAACGACCTGCTCAACGAAGAGAACCGCCAGAATCTCGCAGCTACCCTCCGCAATTTCCGGAAAGCCAGCGATCAGTTCGACCAAATCGTGCGCCGCAGCGATATGCTGCTGGCCGATACGCACAAAGCCGTCCAGGACCTGACTCGAAAGCTCGACCAACTCAGCACTAGTGCGGAGATGACTCTAACCGAAGTACGCCGTGCGGTCGAACGTCTCGACAAACAAATCGCCAATACAGGGCCGAAAGCCGACGAGCTGCTCCTGGAAGGCCGGGCCACACTCAAGCGCTTGCAGACCAGCCTCGACCGCGCCGACGAGTTGCTCGCCAACCTTCAGCAAACTGGCAAACTGCTTCAGGAACGGGCCCCGAGCATTCTGAAAAACGTGGACGAAGGAGCCGCTCGCGTCAACGCTCTGGCCCAAGAACTGGGCGAATTCGCGAAAGCCTTGAACGAGGCTGATGGAACCGTACGCCGCCTGATGAGCGATCCCTCCTTATATAACAATTTGCACTTGGCGGCAGCCCAATTGAATCGTGCCATGCCTCAACTCCAGCAAATCTTGCGCGATTTGTCCTTATTTGCCGACCGGATTGCACGCCATCCAGAACTGTTGGGGGTCGGTGGCGTGGTCAACCCGTCGAGCGGTATCAAGCGCTAACCATTGGCAATGCGCCAGTTGGACAGATATAATGACAAACCCGCCGTAGCAGGAGAAACTCCGACCGGCGGTCGGTCGGCTGCGCGGGCGGGTAAGGCACGGTCATGGTGAACTGTGGCGTTGTGAGCGCTTCGCCGCAAGTGTGGTTGGGCTGGCGAGATGCCCGGCGCTCGGCGGCATCGTGTGCTGGCACAGGTAGTCGCAAGCCCGTCAGCCGCTTGCGGGGATAGGCTCAGCAACCCGGCTGGGGAAATCGCTAGAAAGGATCTTATGGTCAACAAGAATTTGCTGCGCGAGTTCGACGTAGACGAAAGGGAAATCCTTGAGCAGATCGAGGCTTCCCTCGGAGGCCCGGTGGAAGAGAAGTTGCCGGCTGCCTACTTGGAAAAGGACCAGGGATTCGGGCCGGGGCAGGTCGTGACCGGCACGGTCCGTCGCGTCACCGACCAGGAGGTTGTCGTGGATATTGGTTACAAAAGCGAGGGGGTCATCCCCGTTGAAGAGTGGCGCGACGAGGCTCAGGGAAAAATCGTTCCTCCCAAAGAGGGAGAAAAAATCAAGGTAATGATCGAGGCTATCGAAGAACCCGCGGGCGTGATTACCTTGAGTTACCGCCGTGCCCGACGCATCCAGGAATGGGAGCGGTTTTTGCAAGAACACAAGCCGGGGGGCGTGGTTAGCGGGCTCGTGGTAAGAAAAGTTAAGGGGGGCCTACTGGTGAATGTCGGGGTGCCCGCTTTCCTGCCTGCCTCTCAGGTGGATGTCCGCCGACCGGCCGACATTGGCGATTACATCGGTAAGGAAATTCACTGCAAAATTCTCAAGATTGACGAGGCACGGCGTAATATCGTAGTCAGCCGTCGTCAGCTCCTGGAAGAGGAACGCGAGGAGCGGCGGCGCCGACTGTTGGAAGAACTCCAACCCGGCCAGATTCGTAAAGGCATCGTGAAGAGTATCACCGATTTCGGAGCGTTTGTGGATCTGGGAGGCATGGATGGCCTGCTGCATATCACAGATATGAGCTGGGGGCGCGTTCAGCACCCCCGCGAGTTTGTTAGTGAAGGTCAGGAACTGGAAGTTATGGTTCTCAGCGTGGATAAAGACAAGCAACGCATCGCTGTGGGTTTGAAACAAAAGAGTCCCAGTCCGTGGGCGAACATCGAGGAAAAGTACCCGGTCGGCAGCAAGCACGTCGGCGAAGTAGTCAACATCATGCCCTATGGGGCTTTTGTTAAACTCGAACCCGGCGTGGAAGGTCTCGTCCATATCAGCGAGATGAGTTGGACCCGCCGCGTCAATCACCCGAATGAACTGCTCTCCGTCGGCGACAAGGTGGAAGTGGCCGTCCTGGGTATCAATAAGGAAAAAGAAGAAATCTCCCTGGGCATGAGGCAATGCCAACCTAACCCCTGGGATACCGTGCCGGAAAGATATCCTGTCGGTGCTGTGGTGACGGGAACGGTGCGCTCGTTAATCAACTCGGGGGCGTTTGTCGAGTTGGAGGAAGGTATAGACGGATTCCTGCACATCAACGACATCAGTTGGGTCAAGAAAGTCACCCATCCCAGCGACGTCCTGCAAAAGGGCGACCAGGTTACTTGCGTTGTGCTTGGTGTGGACCATGAACGTAAACGCATCCAATTGGGTATGAAACAGCTGGCAAGCGATCCCTGGGAAACCGATATCCCGAGCCGCTACCAGCCCGGCACCGTTATCGTCGGGCGAGTTACCAAGCTGACCAACTTCGGAGCTTTCGTAGAATTGGAGCCGGGATTGGAGGGGCTGTTGCACGTTACTGAACTGGCAGATCATCGTGTGGATAGCCCCGAGGAAGTGGTACACGTCGGCGATATCGTTGAAGTGAAGGTGCTGAGCGTGGATCCGACTGAACGCAAGATCCGCCTCAGTCGCAAACGCGCCCAGTGGGGCAAAGGAGAAGAGGAAAGCTTAGGAGAAAATGCTGCCCGTCCTCGTCGCGAACTGAAAGGTGGTACGGGCGAATCAGCCAGCGGCCAATTCTTCAACTTACCCTCCCAGAAACGCGCCGACAAAACTGCCGAAGGTACTTGAGGCTCCTGCCTAGTGTGCCGTCTAGCCCTTACAGAGTCTCTCAGAATAAGCCTTAAACGCTGCCCCCTGGCCCCTGCCGATGCTATACTCCCGATTTGCTCGCTCCGCAGCACGGTCTCGCCTCCCGTGAACTATACGCCAATGGTTTTATTACAATCTCCAACAACGCAGAGAAGCAGCGATCAGCGCGCTAGTGAGTAGCGTCAGCCCGATAAGGTTCGGAATGGTGTTCGATGTACCAGCCGTGGGGTTGGCTTTTCTTTTTCGGAAGCGAGACCGTATCGTCTTAAATCGCTCTGAAAATGAATGAAGATATTACGAAACAGGCAGTGAGCTTTGTCAGAGAGCAAGAAACGCCAGCGATCATGCACGGGGCATATAGGAATAAGCGGATAGCCCTGGTTGGTCCGTCGGTACAAGTTATTCGTGTAGGCCTCCTGGGTTTGTGCTGGCGACCGCAGCTACGGTGATGCCTGAAAGTATTTCTCGGCCAAAGATACGAGTTGCTCCAGATTGGTGTCTATCACGAACTGGGCTGCCTGCCGAACTCGGTCTGATTTGGGTTCAAAGGCGACCCCTAAACCCACAACTCGGAGCATACACCCGTCGGCTTCGCTATCGCCGACAGCCAGGATTTGTGCGGGGGGCAACTGGAACTGTTCGCTTAAGTGCCAGACGACATTCGCCTTGCACATTGGATGTTCCGGGCAACCCTGAGGATGAATCATCGCGGGACATAAATGAACTTCGCCCGTCGCCACACCCTGTCGAAAACGCAGCACGTGGCCCACACTAAAGTCGGCAAACACGCGGCGTCGGATGGTCTCGGAAACCAGAAAGAAACTGTCGGTAACGATTCCTACGCGAAAACCAAGTCGCCGTAAACCGATGACCGTCTCGGCTGCTCCTGGCATGAGGGGCATGGCACGCGCCAGTGCCTGCAAATCTTGTTTGGCCAAGCCTGCAAATAATTGGGCAATCTTTCGTGTCCTTTCATCGGCAGGCAAGTCAGGATGATCCAGGTATTGGCTCAACTCGGCCATCTTGTTGTAACGCTGGGCCATGGTTACGACAAATCGGCCGCGAAGCAGTGTCCCGTCCATGTCAAACAGGGCCAGACGTTGCACCCGGCCGAGCCGTTGACCGATCATGGAAAGCTCGCTTTGGACGCGGCGCTCGACCTCCTGAACTTCTTCGAGCTGTCCTAAGTCCAATCGGCCATATCGGGCCGCACGCTCCAGGATGACGCGAACTACCTGGCCGGCCATATCCCCCAGCACTTCTAAAGGTTGATTGTCATGCTGGATATGGCCGATATCCACCTGTTCGATGCGACCACCGGCAGCGGCAGCATCCAACAATAGCCCGACATCCACACCATAATCAGTCTCAAAGCGCAGATTCCTTAGGAAAGAGCGCCGTGCTGCGATAATTCCCCCCAACGGTTGCTCGATGTAGGCCAGTTCTGGAAAGAACGTGCGAATCAGGGGCCGTGCTGTCAGTATCGTCACTCGCCCTGCCGCACGCGTGAATTTTGCTTTGACGAAGTCAGCACGCCCTTCACGAAGCGGAAGAGTCATCTTTTCCACCAGGTCTTCGTGTAACCCGGTCAGGTCGCCATCCAAATAGAGCACGATTTCATTCTGGGCCGCCCACAAACCGTCTTCCATAGATGCGCCTTTGCCCAGGAGCGTGCTATAAATCACGCGCGCTCCTGCTTGCTGTGCCAGTTCTGGAGTGCCATCTATGGAGCCATCGTCCACCACGATCACCTCGCTTACTAACGGGTGCCGGCGGGCAAACTGCACCACGCTTTGGATGGAAGCCGCTTCGTTCAGTGCCGGAATGATTACGCTGATCATAAGCTGTTTCCTCTCCGCGCGGGCAACAAAAAAAATACATCCGTTCTATTATTCGGGCGAAGAGTGCAAAAGGCCTGATCCAGTCGCAACGATTCAAAAAACAAAAAGCACCTGCAAAACACAGATGCCTATGAAATGGATGAACAGCCCGATCTGGCTACTCAAGCCAATATAAAGTATCTTCCGTTCGCTGGCGCGAGCGCTCAGCAGGCCGCCGGCTTCCTATGGAATCACTCGCGGGCCTTGAGTAAGGCGATCAGGATATAGTAGAAGAGAGTAACGACCGAAGCGAACAGCCCCAGAGCAGCAGCGACGTGTTGCTCAGTACGGTAATGATGAAGGATGTTCGAGGTTTGGTAAATGATGGCGGCACTGGCTAATCCAACCATAGCCAGGGCGAACCATAGGCCCAAGTTGAAGCCAAACAAAATGGCAGCCACAATCAACCCAAAGGCGAGCCAACCTGCAACCCAGACGATCGGGCCCAGGAATGAGAAGTCTTTCCTTGTCGTGAACACGCAAGCCGTCAGGCCGCCAAACACTGCCAAGGAGAGAATGCCCGCTTGTCCTATCAGTTGTGGTTGATCCACAATGTGCGTAACCACGAAGAGCAGCGGAAGGACGATGACCGCTTCGGCTACGGTGTAAACCGCCAGGCCGAGGTATTGCAGGCCCGGCGATGCGTCAGAAAGGGCCCAGCGCTCTGCCAGCCAACCTACCAGAAGGAACAAACCCAGCACGATAAGCCAGCTATATTTCCCCGCGCCGACAAGCATCAAAGCCACAAGCTGTACCGAAAAATCCGCCAGCGGTACCAGCAGGAACCATTCAATAGCGATGAACGCCAACAATGCCCCGGCGAGATGAGCGTAGGTGCGTCGAATGAAAGCCGCTCGTTCTGCCGGCAGGGCATATGCCGCGGGCAGAGCACTTGTGTGCTGGCCCTCATAACCCTCATAGGGCGTGGTGTAATAGTGGGACATGGCTGACTCCTTCTGTGTAGGGTAGTCCCGAAAACCCAGGCTATGCGATGATTCCTAAAGTCCCTACTTGATTGTAACCCGACTTACTCCAGTTTCAAGCGACATTTCGGGAAGTGCGGCCGTCAAATGACAGGATTGCCGCTGTAAGAATGCGAGGTGCTCCAGCAGGGCTTTTTCGGGGTCAGGAAGGGTTTGGCGTAGCCGTTCGGTCAGAGATGGAAGCGTTGACGTGCCTGATGCGTCAGCAACAGCATGCGACCTGGTATGCTCGCGAAGTTCGCGCAAGTATTGCAACAACAGGCCACGAAGCTCGTCGGTGCTGCGTAACAGGAAGTGGGTCCAAGCCCAGGCCTCACGGTAATCCCCAGGGGTCATGTCGCGCAACTGGGTTAGTTTCTCAAGACGTTCCAGACTGGGTGACCAAGGAGAGGCTGACTCGGAGCGCAGTGCTGCCAAGTGGCGATAGTGTACCCCGTCGTGTTCAGGGGGCACCTCGAAAAACTCAGCCAGTCCCTCATCCAGCCACAAGGGTATGTTGGGACAAGCGCTGTGTAGTTCGGCGTGCGTCAATTCATGACGCAGGTCTTTCAAAATCTGCTCCCCCCAGAAGGCGAATACCAGTAGTTCTTCCTCGCCCTTCAGGCCGGGTCGGGCCACAAAGAGGGCGCGCCGTGGAGGCAAATGGCCAAAATGAGCGCGCAGGTAACGTTCATAGCTGCCGCGATCTTCGAACAGATAAACCTGCACCAGACAATCCGCCGCGGGGCACTGCAGCTCCCGAGCAACGCGTTCGGGCAACTCAGCGATTTCCCGAAGCACCGGATGATCGGGTTTCAATCGCAGGTCTGTGTGGAATACATACCGACGGCCCACGCGTATTTCAGTGTGGCCAGGGGGCAAAGGGCCGTTGAACACCAGCGGAGGTGCCAGCTGAGCGCAACCGCTCAACAACCCCGCGCACCAGCCCAGTAGTGCCGCGGCAGCGATGTACCTGGGCCGCAGCCTTCTGTCCATTGTGCGAGGAACTTCTGGCCAATCAGCCGGCTACTCTTGCCAGCTTGGGAGCGGGGATACTTAAGGTGGATTGGGTGATCCAGCGGCCAGCGTCAGGTGTACCGTGCCAACGCTGCATCTGGATCGTCTGCACACGGAGCCGATCTTCTTCATCAAGTAATTCCAGGAAAGCCGACTGATAACCTGCCCGCACCTGGGCCGATGATCTTCCTAGGTACAGCAACATTTCCGAACCATTGTTGAAAACCACCAAGGCCCGCCACAATTGCGGTTTCGTTTCATGCAGACCCTGCGACATGGCTTGTCCCTCCATGTAAAGTTTGTGCCTCCTTTCGCCGGTGCAAATTTTAGCGACCCGCCTTGGAGTTGTCAAATGAATTTTCTGACGCTAGCAACCCGCCTACAGTGAGCCTAACGGCCTGAACCTGGGGCTTTATTGGCGCCAGGGCGCCATATAATCGGCGGCGCTGCCGCTTGGTTTACATCAACCTGTCTTACTCATGCGCAGGGTGCGCCCGTCCACCATAGTATATGTCGCAGGGAAACGGTCGAATGAAAAGTTGCCAGTCCCATTTTCGCAACGTGTGTAGAGATGTTCTTTATTGGCGTTGCAGGCAAACAGTTGGGCGAAAAGTTCTCGGCTCTCCCAGTGAGCAACGCTCCCTCTGTTGCAGGCAACTAATTACTCATAAATCGGTTGCCAAGCCGTTCCGCGGTGGACAGCAGCGATTTGTTGGGGATAAAGCATTTCCGCCAGCAAGTACGCCGATTCGACCAGGCGCGGTCCCGGGCGGTTGAAATACTGGTTGCCATCCGCGACAAACACCCGGCGGCAGCGGACGGCACGTAAGTGCCACCAGCCGCGCAGACGTTCCAGACATTCAATCTCCCTGCGGGTGCGCTCCACGTCCCAACCGCAACAGGCTATGACAATCACGTCGGGATCTGCGCTCAAGACCGCTTGCCACGGCAAATAGTGCGAAGGCTGCCCTGCCGTATCAAGAACGCTTACTCCTCCCGCGTAGTACACCAACTCCGGCATCCAGTTCCCTGCGTTCATCACGGGATCGAGCCATTCCAGACATAAGACTGTGGGCGGTGTACAGGCTAGGACAAGGCGCTCTCGCAATTGCTCCAGGCGCTGCTGGGATCGGGCTACGAGATGTTCGGCACGCTCTGTAACACCCAAGGCCTGACCGATGGCAAGCATGCCATGCCAAACGTCCGCCAAGCAATGGGGTTTTAGCGCGAGGATCGCGGGTCGGTCGGGGGCTTGGTCGGCGTCGGGTTGGTGCCCAGCAGCGGTGGCAGACACATGGAGTTGCCACGACGACACTGCCCGTTCGACGTCGGCCAGACTCACGGCGCAAACTTCGCAGTGATCCTGGGTCAGGATCACGGTCGGTGCAAGTTGGCGTAACAGGACTTCATCAATCCAATACACCGGTTGGCCGCTTTGCCATAACGTGCGAACTTCTTCGTCAATTTCCCGACTGGAGGCATGGACGCGGATACGCGGACGAGTCAGTATGGGCAAGGCGGACACTTCAGGCGGATAATCGCACTCATGAGAACGTCCCACGAGAAACTGCCCCATGCCCAGGGCGTAAACTGTCTCGGTAGCGCTAGCCAGGAGCGAAACTATGCGTGGCGGCATGATGGGTCATGGTTGTTCACAGCAGAGTTGAATCGCCTTACGCAAGGCAGCCTGCCAGGCGACACTTTCCACGCTGGTTTCCATATTGCTCATGGGCATCATGTCCAAGTCCATCATAGATTCATGAGCCAGGGGCGTGAGCGGTTTGACCAACACATCGGGCTGAATGCCCTGGGGCGAAATCGAAGTGCCGGCGGGGGTCAACCACCGGGCTACTGTCAAGCACGCAGCTCCAGCCTGGCCCTCGGCCAAGGGAACAAGATGCTGGAGCACTCCTTTGCCGCGTGTTGGTCGGCCGACTACCGCAGCCGTGATGCGGCCTGTGTGGGCATGAGCCTGAATTGCTCCGACAGCCATTTCCGCAGCACTGGCAGTATTTTCGTCCGCCAGGACAATCACCGGCAGATGCCAATCATCTTCACGTCGGGCTGAATACTCCGCATTCAGCTCCGGCAAGCGTCCATGGGTTCTGACCAGCACCCCTTCGGGGATGAAACGGTCCGCCAATTCCAAGGCGGCACGAACCGATCCGCCGGGATTGCCCCGCAGATCCAGAATCAACACCCGCAAGCCACGTTGCTTGAGTTCCTGCAAAACGCGATCCAACTCCAGAACGGTATGACGCTGAAATTGGGCTACACGAACGTAGCCAATGCCCATCATACTGTCCAACAGGGTCGCTTCAGTAACGGTAGCTAATGTGACATGCTTGCGGGTTAACGACACGGTCTTCTGCGTTCCTTCCGGATACACTATCTCCAGTTCGACGCTGCTATCTGGTTGACCCAGGAGGCGGAGCATAATTTCTTCAGTACTGAGGGAGCGAGTCAGCTCGCCGTTTATACGAATCAATCGGCTTCCCGGAACAACCCCCAGTCGCTGCGCTTCGCTTTCGGGAACTACCGCAGTGATCAGAGCACCAGACTCACCAGCCGATACACTCAATCCCACTCCTGCCCATTTGTCTTCACTCAGCATTTTTTCCAGTACCAAACCCGTCGGGGTGACATAAGCGCCGTAAGCATCCACGGATTCACAGCTAGCGGCCAGAAATTCCCAGACCACTGCTGTCGGACGAATCGGTGCGTAAAGCGCCGCCCGTTGTGCCAACAACCGCAAGTGCGAGGACAATTCGCCTGGATCCAAAGGCGGATGCCGGCTCTCCATATCGAGCATGGAGCGCAGTTTATCAAGCTGAGCCGCCGTGGGATTCGCCGTGAATGCCAATTCCGAGTAGGCCCAGTTGGCTAAGGCCCACATTAGCTGCTCGCAACCGCGTCGCCAAAGGTGGTCGGCAGCTACGTTGTCCACGAAGACCTGCTCCACTAATCGGACAAACTCCTCGTAAGCGGCCAGGGCCTGCGTCAGCTTCCAGTTCCTCACCAGTTGGCGAACCGTGGGGTCGCGATAACGTTGGCGAATCCGCTCCTGAAGCAGGCAGCGGCGCAAGGCTTCCTGCCAGACCGATTGCTCAGGTTCAATGGCCAACAACTCCACATAAAGCTGTGCTGCCTCCAGCCAGCGTTGCTGGTTCTCCAATTCTTGTGCCGAGGCGGCCAACGATGACGGCAGGGCAGGTTTAGTCTGGCTCCAACTTCCGTAGGGCGCCGCCAAACTGCCGAGCACGATCATGACCACGGCCATGCCGCTCGTCCGAGTCTGCATATCTATCTTCCTCGCTCGCGTTTCGCCAACGGATTTCAGGTTTCAGGCGGGGGGAGCGTCTCGTCCCTAATTCTGATATTATGGCGTCGCCAGCTCTCTCAGGTTGTGACGAATTCCTAAGCCCGCCCGATGGGGCTGAATATTAATTAGAGCGAAAGCGGCCCACCGTGTCAAAGGTAAAATTTCCCGGTCAGCAGCGGGCCCGACTGTGCGGGACTATGTGCCTGTCAAGATCGTCAATGGCACCCAAGAAGTCAAAGTTTACCATTCTGTTTCCTTTCCCCGTGCGGGACTATGTGCTTGTCAAGATCGTCAATGGCACTCTGGGATTAATGGACCCGCTAATTCCTGCAGGAAGAAGAGTTTACCAGGAAGTGTAGGCATGTAGGAACTGGGAATCCACGGAGTGGGTTCGTGATGCAGGGTCATCCATAGAGACATGCCCTGCCACATCATTCCGCGTCCAAAGGCGCCATCGGCGCCACCAATGATCCAATCCGCTGCCAGAAACAGGGCTGGGCCGATAGTATTGGCATAAGCAGGTACCAAGGTGGTTCGGCTCTTGAAGCTATGCAGTGCATTCTGCTCGATGGTTAGCGGATGAAGCTTGGCCCCGAGGCGATGCGTCTGGGCTTTCCACTCGGCTTCGCTGGTAAACTCGGCCGCAAATTGTGGCTCCCAGAAAGCAATGTGGCACACTCGCCCGATGCCGAAGATCGTTACCAGCTGCGCCCCCTGCCGTCGCAGCTCTGCGATCTGCTGAGCGTAACTGGGCAGTTCGCTCTTGGTTGCGAAATGACGCTGTTTCGGGGGCACCGTCAGCGAACCCAGCGGACCGTAAAAAGCCTGTTCCATGGCGTGCTGAAACGCACCTGGACTAGTCGGCGGCAACGTATTACCCTGGGCGTCCGACCATTCGTCCATATTGAATCCATGTACATGCCCGCAACTCGTCCCCCATTCCTGCAAGAAATAGACCGCCCAGCGATACATGCCCATCGGACCAACTGGCAGAATGAGAATCAATGGCCGTCCGTCGCGATGCGTCCGATATATCGTGCTGGCGATTTCGTGTCCCATCTTGACATCAAAATCGGCGAAATCGTTACAGGGAATCGGCCGAAATTGCGGATGCCACCATTTTTCCCGTTCCCCAATCCGTTCAGGCGGTCGTGCCGCCAGGGCATCTATCTTGGCCAGATCCCAACCCGCCGGAAAAAAGCCTTCCAGCAGGGAACCGCGAATCGTGTCCACCAGTGTCATGGCTTATCCTCCTGCTGTTGCGACCCGGACGGTTTCAGTCCCATTCCCAATCTCACCAAATCAGGCAGTCGCCCGGTTCTCCAGGGAGTCGCTTAAGACTTTCGCTGCCTGGCAGGTCTTCGCAGTTCTTGCCGTTGCCTCTAAAATGATGCTTCCCCGAACGAAATTGCCCGCTCTTAGCCACTAATGTATTGCCGACGACTTTCTAGTCATTGGCACCTTCGGCTATTGTCTGAAAGGAGGAATGGGAATGCAACGGTACCTTCTATCGGCCTGGATCGGCTTACTAGTGCTCACGTTCGCCCTTTGGGCCCAGGAGAAAAAACCCGACAAATCCGAGCAGAAACCTGCCGAAAAGGGGCCTGCCGACCTGAAACTGGCCTTTAAACCCAACGACAAGTACTTCCAGAAACTCAGCAGTTCGACAACCCAGACGCTGAAAATCCAGAATCAGGACGTGAAACAGAACCAGGAGCAGGAATTCGTCTTCAGCTGGACGGTGAAGTCTGTAGCCGCGGATAAGGTGGAAATCGAACAGCGGATCGAAGCGGTGCGTATGGTAATCACCATCGGCAGCAACCGTATTGAATACGATTCCCGCCGAAAGGATCAGCCGGAGAACCCCGTAGCCAGCTTCTTCAAACCGCTTATTGGCGCCACCTTCACCCTGACCGTGGATCCGAAGACTCATCGCGTGCTTTCTGTGCAAGGTCGGGATGATTTCGTCAAGCGCCTGCGCGATGCCAATCCCAACATGGCTCAGTTACTGGGTCAGATTCTTTCTGAAGACCAGATGAAACAGATGGCCGAACCCGCCTTTGCATTCCTGCCACCTACTCCGGTAGCGGTTGGTGGCTCATGGGAGCGCGAAGCGCGTCTGACTTTGGGACCGCTGGGTTCTTACGACGCTAAGTATTCTTACACCTACCTCGGCAAGGAAAAGAAAGATAGCGCTGAACTCGACAAGATCGAGGTCAAAGGGTCTATCAAATATAAGCCTCCAGAGTCAGCCCAGGCAGGTGGCTTGCCCTTCAAGATCGAGGGCGGTAACCTCGAAGCGAAAGAAATCACTGGCACCATCTATTTCGACAGCCAGAAAGGACGCCAGGCCAGTTCCGACATGACGGTTCGGCTGAGTGGCAAACTAACCATCAGCGTCGGCGATCAGAAGGCCGAAGTCGAACTCGAACAAACCCAGACAACCAAAGTCGAGACTTCGGACACTTTGCCCGATGACAGCAAGAAGCCGTAGTGTATCTCGTAGGCCGGACGCTTGGGCCTAGGACCTCGGCAGGCGACGTCGGCTCTGTGCTCGGTTGCTTGCCGAGTTTATTTTTTCTTTGGGCGATTCGCCGGCGTTACGGTATCGCCGGCGGACAGTCCGCCATCTTCTGAATACATCCGAGCCGAAGTCTCGGTAGCCCGAATCTGCCGGGACTGACGTCCTTCGACGAAGTGGCCGGGCGGGCGCAACGCGGCTGGTCACCCCCTGCTACCTGTCCGTGTTCGCTGATTAAGGCTCGGCCAGCTTCCGAATAACTTGGCGATCCGCAGTGTAATAACGCTCATCATGTTGACAACCATGAGGTTACCACAGTCTCCAGGTGGCATCCGTCTGCGTGAAAGCACTGTGGGCAACCGTGGTGCTGAAGCTAAGATTCAATAACGCGGTTGGAGTCGTGCCCTTGTTCCGTGAAACTTTTTCGGAGACTTCGTAAACCGTTTCGGAGGATACGTTGTTGCAAGTGGGCCGGTCGTCAGAGTAGGAGAGGCTGAACGTAGTCAACCGTTTTTACAGGAGCGCGGTTTGTAAGCCTGTAAATCGGTAAGTTATGACATACTTGCCGACCTCGTAGCCAGCCGCTTTACCAGGAGTATGGTCTGCAATTGACACCGCGGGAACGCGGATTTGCACGATTGATAAATCGGGCGGTAAACGTTCTTCAGGAACCCGTTTTCTAAGCGACCCGAATGTCCCGAAATGGAAAATGTTTCGGACAACACTTCGGAAGGCGATCACCCTACAGCATGGCCGATCGCAGGGAATGGGAGCCGTTCGGTTCATCGGCGCGGAAGATTTCAGCCACCTCTTCCGGCAGGAAGAAACGGGGTTCGCCTGCCTCCTCCAGAATCAACCCGTCGAAGCTCATTTCCAGCAAACGTCCTCGGCACATTTCCCCGTGGAGCAACTGGACAAGCACTTCGTGGCCCCACACGTCACTGTACCGGCGCCATGCTGATTCTACTTCTTCCCCCTGGCCTCGGAGCAACGCCGCGTAGCCTGTATCCAGCCGGTCGAGTAGGAGTTGTCCCACTTGTTCAACGTCGAAGAGCCGCTGGGCAACAGTTTTCAGGGAGGCGGCTTGGGACAGTTGATACGCGGTGAAAAAATCCTCGGAAGTGTTTACATTAAGTCCGATGCCGACTACCGTGCCCACCCTTTGCTCCAGGAGAATACCACAGACTTTCTTGCCCGCAACCAGTACGTCATTCGGCCATTTGATACGCGGCGGCATGCCGATGACGTGATAGATGGTCTCGCAAACCGCTACCGCTGCCCAAGCGGTCAGGAACACTGGCCGCTGGACCCTTGGGGGAGGAAATACCAGCACTGATAAAAGTACGCCGGCGCGGGGTTCGGAATACCAACTCCGACCAAGTCGTCCCCGACCTGCGGTCTGGGCATCGGCCCAAATGGCCAGGCCGTGATAGGCAACATCGTGAGCTAATTCCAGCGCCAGCGCATTCGTGCTTTCCACTTGGTCGAATCGCCAAACTCGCTGGCCAATTTGCCGATGCGGCAGCACGTATTCCCGTCTCATGGTTGCCGAGGTAGACTGCTTTTCCTCCACCCCAATGGGCTGGTTCATCCTGGAGTCAGAATTGCCCTGCACAGAATAAGGTTGGTTTGCAGGCCCGCAGGCATCTCTCTTTGGGATCATATGCCGAGGGTGATATACAGGTATGTGGAACAAGTGGTATTCCGCGTCCATAGTGGAAAGCCGCACTTAGCAAGGCCAGTGATCTCTTGCTGAATCTGACGAGGTGCAGATAATGGACTAGGATGGCGGCGAAGATTCTGGTGGGTACGTGTGGGTTTTGTCTGGCTCAACGGAAGTATTATGCCACGTTTCCCGTGATCGAAATCCAGCAGACGTTTTACCAACCGCCCAGCGAGGCTCAGGTGCAGAAATGGCGTGAGGCGGCGCCGCCGGGATTTGAGTTTACGCTGAAAGCTTTCCAGGCAATCACTCACCCGCCCAGCAGTCCGACGTGGCGCCGTAGTCGGTTAGCGGTGGAAGAACGGCAACATGCCGGCTATTTCGGCAATACTCCCGTGGTGCGTCGAGCTTGGGAAACAACACGCCAACTGGCGGAGATTCTGCGGGCGACCATAGTCGTTTTCCAGTGTCCACCTCGCTTTGACGCACGCCAGGAGCACGTCCGCAACTTACGTTGGTTCTTTCACTGGGCAGAGCGTGGCTCCCTGAAGTTCGGGCTGGAAATACGCCATCCCAGTTGGTCCGATGCTTTACTGCGCCAGTTATGCGAAGAACTGGAATTGATTCACGTGGTAGATCCGTTTACTCGCGCCACGGTTACGCCAAGACTCAAGTATTATCGCCTGCATGGCATTGGCGGTTACGATTACCAATACACCGACGCCGACTTGCAGCGCTTGTGCGGTTGGTGTCGGGGGCGTCGCGTTTACTGTATGTTCAATAACACGTTCATGCTGGAAGATGCCCTGCGCTTCCGACAATTACTCGAAACGCTGGCCTGAAGTCCATGCGGTCAATTTGTGCGATTCGTGGGAATAAGCTCTGCGACCAAATCAGAGCCGGGCTATATACGAGGGTTTCTCAAGCAGCTTGACGCATTGGCCGGGACGTTTGTTGCCGAAAGAGGCTGACGAACCGCCGATAGTCTTCCCAAGTGTCCACGCCGCGCTCGGCATGTGCCA
The DNA here is from genome assembly GCA_025056555.1 of Gemmatales bacterium. Taxonomy (GTDB): domain Bacteria; phylum Planctomycetota; class Planctomycetia; order Gemmatales; family HRBIN36; genus HRBIN36. Next base: position 18,950 of record JANWVZ010000022.1, read on the forward strand.
CCAAGCCCACTTGGATGCGGACTCCTAACGCCAAGGCGCGGAGTTGTTCCAACTTTTCCAGGGTTTCGAGAGGATGAGGCGGGGTGGCAGCCCATTGCAGCAGGCATTCGCGGCGGTAGGCATAAAGCCCAAGGTGTCGCAGAAATGCTGTCGGGGCAGCCGTGAAATTCGGTTCACCGTCGCGGACGTACGGAATCGGACTGCGACTGAAGTAGAGCGCTTGCCCCTGATCATTGAGCACTACCTTGACGACGCTGGGATCGAGATACTCCTGGCGGCAAGTAATAGGCGTGGCCAGGGTCGCCAAGGGACAATCACGATGGCGCTGTAGCAGTTCGATGAGATAATCGAGATGGCTCGGCTCGACCAGAGGTTCGTCACCTTGCAGATTCACGAAAACCTCGGCTTGAATCTGACGAGCGACCTCGGCCACCCGTTCTGTGCCACAGGTGTGTTCGCGGCTGGTGCGAAGCACCGGTGCACCAAAAGATTGTGCGGCCGCTTCCACGCGGGGATCGTCTGTGGCAATCAGCACCCGATCAGCTCGCCGCGCCAAACAGGCACGCTCATAAACGTGTTGTACCAGATATTTCCCAGTCTCCCTCAGCAGGACCTTGGCGGGCAAGCGTTGGGACGCGTAACGTGCCGGAATGACTATCACCGTCTTCATCAGGCTGGCCTCCTTGCCAAGCGTGTTGTACTCCCTTGAGCCATCCAAGACACTGGACGCCAAGTGATAGATTACAATGACCTTGCCAGAAACCGGCAAGGGCAGCTGATGACGACGCTCCTAGCGCACCGTTTGACGCACCCCCATCCAATCAATCTTCCGGCTCCCAACGGATTTCAACTTCGGGATCGGAGGCAATGCGGAAGACGTCGGCATCGGGTGAATCCGAAGGCGCATCAGTCGAAGCCTGAGGGGGTTCCTGCGCAGATGGTCCCTCACTCCCAGTAATTCCATGCTCGCTTCCTTCGCCGGACGTTTGATTCAAGGAAGCTGATTCGTCGCCGATGGTTGACGAATCGGCACCGAGCAAAGACTCATCCGGCGCTGGTTCCAGGGGCGGCGGTGCCTGTGGCATTTCGACGGCAGATTCGGCTGCGCTGTGAGAGAGCCTTTCTTCTGCTTCACGGAAAAGCTCGTCGGTAGGTGGTAATGGTTGATACTTTTCCTCGCGATTCGGTTCCTGAGCGGATTCGGAGGCTGTGGGTATGACGGAGGAAGGAAGGCCTGACAACTCAGGAAAGAGCAGGTCAGCGGAAGTGGAGCCGACCGCCGGACTTGGAGTCTTGGCTTCGGTGCCGATGACGATGTCGAAAACCTGGTCGGGGGTCGGCTGAGTTGACGGCGGTTTGGGCTCGATTTCCGGCGCGCCACTGGGCAAGTACACCGGAGTTTCTGGCTCCGCCAAGCCTTGCTGCTCTTGCCAAGCGGGGAATTCCATTTCAACAAGGTGTTCCAAGTCCACCGCTGAACTCTCGGCGTGGGGCAGTGTCGGCGTCGGTTCGGAGAAGATCTCCTCGGCAGATTCCGAGGTAACGCTCTCGCCATCCACAAGGGCTGGCGCGGACGGCTCAGCCGATTCAGCCGGAGTTGGTGGCAGATCAGCAGCCGGCTCTGTTGGTTGGGAATCAGCTTGCTGGGAGAGCGGAGTGATTTCAACGGGCGGTGCGGCTGGTTCTCCTGGTTCGGGAGGCGTCGGGGTTGGAGGTTGCAGAACTTGAGCCAACGCATCGCTGGGTGAACTCGGCGCCCCCAGAGCGCCCAGGAAGACGGCGCTCGGAGATTCCGGAATGGACTCGGCACGGCTCAGAACTCGGCTGGCAGTGTCGCCAATGCGTTCGATGTCTATTTCGCCGCTATGAGCGGCAGATCGGGAAGGCGACTCCGCATGGAAAATGTCGCTGGCAGGACCGGAGGCAGGGGATAGAACTGAACTGGATGGTTCGGCGCGGACGAGACGCTCTTCGTCCAGCTCGCCGCGGACAACAAGTTCCTCATCCAGCTCAGCACGAATGAGCAGGTCCTCATCCAGTTCGGCACGAGTCAGGCGTTCTTCGTCTAACTCTGCACGAACGACAGCGCCTGCCTCCGTGTCCAGTTCCGCGCGAATGATTCGGCTCTCGCCGAGTTCCGCACGAATAACTTCACTCGGCACCGTCAACGGAGGCATTTCACTCGGCGGGGCCGGGGGTTCTCCTAACGACCGGGCCAGCGCTTCCTCGTCGAGTTCCTGCTCCGCTTGGGCAACCTCCGCCTCCTCTTCCTGTTCGGGCGATATTTCCACATGATCCGCCTCGGCTGGCTGAGGCGGATAGAAGAACTCTCGCACGCCTTCCACAGTCGCCAGCGACAGCGTTAGACCGCTCAGGAACACTGGCAGGAGGGCAATAATAACCAGCAAAGTGCCTGCCAGAATCGGTGTTGGCCCCAGCTTGAATTGTCCCTGAATCACCAGCACTGCGACGACGATGCTGATCAGGATACCAAGGACCAGCACTGTGGTCGAGGAGAGTTTGGTCAGTCCCAACCCCAGCGGTTGTCCTCGCACAGCTTTCAAAGTGCCGATACCGCTCAATATCAGACAAATCAGGGTCAAGGTTGCGGCGGTAAGAACGCCCAGCCAATCTTTCCATTCGCCGGCCCAATCGAGGCTGCCTTGCTTTTGCCAATCGTAGGTAATCATGGGAACCAACGCGAATAGCGCTAAGGCCAATGCGGCCAGCCCCGACCACAGTGCGCTGAGCACGTTGTTGACCTCAGGGGGTAACGCCTTGCGAACTTGAAGTTCTTCGTCTTCCCAGTGCTGGAGTTGCTGCGCCATAGCCTGTCTCCGCTTTCTAGCTGAACCCGCACTCTCTGTCATTCTAACTTGCAACATTCCCAATTGCCACTAGCGATGGAAGGCTCGGGGTTTTGCTGACGCCGATTCCCTACGAGTTCCGGATTGCCACGCAGGATTGGGATGTCCATTCAGGAACTGGCATAGGATGACCAAGCCAATTCAGTGTGAGGCACACCCTGAGCTTCGGTAGGCTTCTGCCACTCCGTGTTCAGAGGCATAGGATGACCAAGCCAATTCAGTGTGAGGCACACTGCTTATGCAGCCAGGCACGGAAGAGACAGCCGTTACAACCGTGCGCCGAAGAGCCGTTGGTGGTTATTCGGTGAACCGCCGCGCTTGGCACTCTGGCAGCATCAGCATTGGTTGGTAAAGTACTGAGCGCCTCAGCATGAGGAAACGCGTTGACCGAGGTCGGGTTAGCCCCTATGACGGCACTTTCCAGGTGGCGTTCCTCGGCAGGGCGATCCCGAGCCAATTCCATGCTGCATCGGCACTGACCACCGCAGCCGCTTACCCAGTCGGCCTCAGAGACACCATCCCGGTGGGACGGCCGATTGAGCCGCTGTTCCCAGGCATGATCGGCCGCTAACAATTCGCCGGCATCATACCATTCAGCTGCCAGCTGAAATTCCCGCTCTAATTCCACGCTGATTCGGGCCACCGTCGGTGCTTCCAGACCCAGATAGAGCACCTCGAGCTGGTCGGGCTCACTCACGTATTCCACGTCGCAAATCGTTCCTGGAGCATTGGCATCGGCCAAACGTTGCTCGAACCAACGGTGGATGGTATCGAGTTTCTGATCGTGGCCCACCAGCCAGGGATCGGTTGGCCCGATAGGCCTAAGGATGGTTCCGGTAACCGGCCAAGCGGTTGTCAGCGGGGCAGCCAATCCGGGTTGCCCCGAAGCGTCGGGCGTATCGTCCGCCCAGAGAACTTGCCCTAGTTCCAGGCCACGATGAGAACGCAGCAATACCCGCTGACCGCGGTAGAGTCGTTCTGCGCCAAGGTAATGAAACCGCGCGCAGTAGCCGATCACGCCAAAGCGGGCCCAGTAGCAGGATTGTCTCGGCTTGAGGGATTGGCCTGGGTTATCGGATCCACAGCGCATGATCTGTTTCCGCAGATGGCACCGAACGGGATTTATCGGGTCAGTTACTCCAAGCCGAGGTATTGCTTCATGTACATTTCGTAAGTGCGTTGGCCCGACTCGTCACTCAAGTCAAGGCGTAGCTCGTTGATGACTTTGATGCCCATGGCAAGCCAGTCGCGCCAGCAATCCGCACAGATGCGTTCGTATACCTGCCGACCCAGTTCATCGTTCATAGGGGGGGCCGGCAAGGGTCGGGCGAACGGACCGGCAGGGCAACCAGGCCGCTGACAGCGAAACCCAGTGGCGGTCTCCGAAGTCAGGCTGGTCTGTTGAGGGGAGGGGACTTGACCACCCAGCTGGCGAATCCACTGAGCTATTTCATCTCGAGGCACGCGATCCCCGCGCCGGTCGGCAACCTCATAGCCGCGCTGGAACACTTCCAGAGCTTTGTCGCGTTTGCCTAAACGTGCATAGCATTCCCCCAAATACTGGTAGGCTTTGGAAAACTCCGCATTGAGCGTGATGGCTTGTTCGAAAGCGGGGATGGCCTCGGCAAACTCACCGGCTTCCCAGAGGGCCTTGCCCAGACCGAAGTGTCCCAGTTCGTTCTCGGGGTCGTCCTGGGCCATTTTCCGAAACTGAGCTATACGTTCGGCTTGCGCCGGAGTCATTGTCGTACCTCCTGAATAGGCTCCTGACTTGGAGAATTAGCATATTTGATTTTCTAAATTTTTCCCAATCGGTGTAAAGCCTCTTCACACCAGGCAGCAATGGCCAGGAGGCAAGGCTCACAAAATGGTCGCCCGACTAATTGTACTGCCAGGGGTTCATTGGCCTCGGTTCGTTTCACGGGAAAGCCCACCGTGGGATAGCCCAAAAAACTCCAGGGCGCATTGCAGCAAGGGTCGCCGGTGGTCTCGGCCGTCGGAGGCGGTCCCGGTGCCGCCGGCGTTACCAGCGCGTCCACCGCATGGAAACAGGTTAACATTTGCCGACGCCAGTGCTCCTGAGACTCACGACATCGGACATACTCAACGGCAGGGATTTGCAGACCTTCCTCAACCAGCGCAGCTATTTTCGGGGGGTAATTCTGAGGGCGATTGCGATAGGGCGTTTCATGGAAAGCAGCGGCCTCGACGGCCATGATTACGCGGTGCCATCGGAGCACGTCCCTGAAACCCAGCGGTGTTGTCAAGTTCTGCAATACCGCCCCTTGCTGCTGCCAGCAATCACAAGCTTCCCGCAGTGCCTGGCGCATGGTTTCCTCGATCCTGTCGTCCCAGGGGCCCGAGATCAGGCCTAATCGTGGCCGGTTCGGACCCGGTCGAAGGAAACTGGCCGCGGGGGGTACTGGTAAGTGGACACTGAACCGATCCTGCGGATCAAAGCCGGCGATAACCGCCAGCATAACTGCTAAGTCGCGCACGCTTGAGGCAATGGCGCCGACGTGATCCAGATGGGGCGCCAAGGGCAAGACACCGCGAGTGCTGACCCGCCCGAACGTGGGTTTGAGACCGGCCACTCCACAATATGCCGCTGGGCGTGTAATCGAACCGCCGGTTTGCGTGGCCAAGGCGGCATAACACATGCCTCGGGCTACCGCGGCTGCTGAACCGCTGGAGGAACCGCCAGGAGTACGGCCCACCAACCAGGGATGCTGCGTTGGCGGTGGATCGAAAGCCGCATACGGTGTGGTTACCGTCTTACCCAGAAGAATCGCCCCTGCCTGGCGCAACCGTGTCACCACTGGAGCATCCTCAGTACAAGGTTCAGGCTCAATACCCGCTACGCCCGCACGTGTGGGCCAACCGGCCACGTTTATGATGTCCTTTACACCCACTGGAATACCGTGCAGCCAACTGCGAACCTGGCCACGGGCGAACTCTTCATCGCAGCGGCGTGCTTGTTCCAGAGCGCCTGCAGCATCTACCATTACCCAGGCCCGTAATTGGGCGTCTTCCATTTCAATGCGCTGCAGGCATTGCCGCGTCAATTCCTCAGCACTGATACGTCGAAGGCGCAGCTGTTCGGCCAGTGTGAGCAAATCGGTCATATTCATACCTCCAAGTGCGCGGCTTTATATGCCTGAACAGAAAAACCTACCAGCCACACCAATGTTTGCTTTGCGGGTCTGGTCGAATGGGAGTTCTCACAATCAGGCGCGTTTCCCGAAAAGTTTACCCGTTTCAGCGGTCTTTCCCCTGTGGAAACTCGCGCGCTGACGTTAGAGTATGTACCTGTGCTGACGGTTGTTTGGATAGTTCGCACTTTTTCTCTGGAATCAACGGCAGTGTGCTTAGTACAATGCAACAAGGGAGAATAGTGGTCAACTGCGGCAAGAAAGGGCAGCTATGACTGGGCTAGCCTGGTTGATCATCGGCAGTGTGGTCTTAGGTGTGCTGGTGGGCGCGGCGCTGGCTTGGCGACCGTTACGCCGCTTTTACCGAGAAATCGAAACGGTTCGTGCCCAGGAACTGTTCCTGTTGCAGCGCGAATACCTGGAAGCCAAGTTTTTCGATACCGGCGCCCAATCGGAGAAACCGCGCGGTCTGCGCTGGAAGGAATGTGAATGGGACAAACACGTCGAGTTTGTTCGTGATCGCCGCAACGGCAGGTTGCTCGCTTTTGTGGGGGTAAACATTATCTTCGAACCCACCCAGATGGAACTGGGCCAAACGTCTTGGGACGAACCACGCACTGCGACGGCGGTTTTTCATTTCAATGGCCGCAAGTGGCAAGTCGGTCGGGTGCTGTTCAACATGAGGCCAGATCAGGTGCTGACCCATTACCCCGATATGGAACGCGTGGAGCCGGCTACGGGACAGGATTGAGCAGGAATGGCGTTGCTCGGCCCTATTCTGCATCGGGAGTTGGTCACACTGCCACGGCGAGGCAGACATTATGTCTTGCGTTTTGTTTATCTGGCCGGGATGTGGGTGCTGGCGGTAACCGCCTGGCAAGCCAGTCGCGGCTGGGGGTATACTGTCTCGGCCAAAGAACTGGCCGATTTCGGAGCATTTTTGTTCCAGTTGTTGGCTTGGCTGCAATTGAGTCTGGTCATCTTCTTCGCGGCGCTGACGGCGGCGGCTGCCGTGGCCATGGAGAAAGATCGTCGCACTCTGGTCTTACTTCTGTGCACGGATCTCAGCGATGCCGAGATCGTGTTGGGCAAGCTGTTCGGCAGCCTGGCACAGATTGGATTACTATTGGTGTCCGCCTTACCCATCCAGGCAATGTTACTGCTTCTGGGTGGAGTTTCCCTGACGCAAATTGTTCTGGTGTTTGTCGTGTTGTGCGCCAGCGGCTTAGCCGCGGGTGCTCTCGGTAACCTGATCGCCTTTTGGCGCGAAAAAACCTTCCAAACCCTGGCCCTGACCGTGCTGTGCCTGGTGTTATACTTCCTGGCCGTCGAAGCGCTCGGCTTATTGGCGTACCTGCCGTTCTTAGGCAGGGCAGGGACAACCGGGCTGAGCACACTTCAGGCTAGCTTGCAACCCTTCCGTGCCCTGGCGAAGATTCTGACACCGTACACCGGATTCGGTTGGGCTGCTACTCCAGTGCTGCAATTTACCCTGGCCATGCTGACTTGGGTAGCTTTGCTCAGCACCATCGCGGTGTGGAAACTTCGTGTCTGGAACCCTAGTGGCGAACCGATCCAGCAACGCGAAGCTCCTGAGGAAGAAGAAGCTGTCCCCCAGGATGTTGCGACTCCTCTCGGTCCCGTGCGCGAGGTCTGGAGCAATCCAGTTTTGTGGCGTGAACTGTGCACCCGCAGTTACGGTCGGCGTCCAATTCTGATCAAGCTGGCTTATCTGCTCGTGGTATCGTTCATCGCTTTTGCTGCTTGGCAGAGCCTGCCGACAGCCGGGCCTCATGCCGCCGATCGCCTGCTGCCAGCGCTGGGAATCGTGCCGGTATTAGTCCTGTCGCTGCTGCTCATCAATGCCCAAGGGGTCACGGCTATCACTTATGAACGCGACCTCAACTCCCTGGACCTGCTTTTGGTGACTGACCTGACGCCAAAGGAGTTTATCTTCGGTAAACTGCTGGGCGTTTTGTACAACACTAAGGAAATCATACTTCCGCCATTCCTGTTTGCCCTGGCTTATACCTGGGCTGGTTATATTGGCTGGGAAGTACTGTCTTACACGATAGTAGCCGTCGCGGTGCTCGTCTTGTTTGCCTCCATGCTGGGCTTGCACGTAGGCTTGCACAATGTCAGCACGAAAGCGGCCATCGCTTACAGTTTAGGCACGATATTTTTCCTGTTCGTCGGCACGCTGGTGTGTATCTACCTGCTGCTGGTGGCAGGACGGATCGAAGCCCAGTTCACCAGTTTCCTGTTATTTCTCGCCCTGGGCATAGGGGGAATGTGGTTCGTCCTGGGAGGCCGTAAACCCTCGGCGGCGTTATTCCTGTCGTCGTGGCTGTGTCCGTTGGGGCTGTTTTACGCCGTCGTCAACGTCCTGGTGGACAACCCGTACACGGGAGCAAGCGGCGACCCGTTGCTTTCATTTCTGGTTGTCGTGGGTGGTTTCGGATTTACCCTAGCGGCCATGCTGGTTCCACTTTTGAGCGAATTTGACGTCGCTCTGTGGTACCACACACCTGCTGAGGAATGAACGAGTCTTCCTTCCCCCTGCCGGGAGTCGTCCCTGGAACGTTAGCCACTTGGTTACGCCGGTTACAACTACTGGCCAAGCGTGCCGTCGAGGGTGGCGCGGGTGGGAGATTCGCCAGTTTATTTCGCGGCGCCGGCATCTCCTTCGAAGAGCTACGTGAATACCAGCCCGGAGACGACATTCGCGCCATCGAATGGAAAGCGACCGCTCGGTTGGGAACTCCTTTCGTCAAAAGGTTTATCGAAGAACGGGAGCTTTCGGTGGTCATTGCCTTGGACAAGAGCGGGAGCATGGCCTATGGCAGCCAGACGCGGAGCAAATGGCATACGGCGGTGGAAACGGCGGCGCTCTTGGCACTGTTAGCGGCTCATAACCGCGACCGCGTTGGCCTGGCTTTGTTCGATAGCGATCTGCGTCCATTCCTGCCCCCACGCCGCGGTCTGCAGCAAGCGTGGCGCGAAGTGGCCGTGATGTTGTTACAACGACCTCAGCACGAACCGACGTCGCTGGCTCAAGCCTGCCGCGCTCTGGCCAAGCTTCTGCGACGCCGTACCCTCATTTTCGTGATTTCCGATTTTCTCGACCGTGATTATGTTCACGACCTGCAGCGCCTGGCTCAACGCCATGATCTCATCGCCGTGCGTGTTTGGGACGATGCGGAAGCCTGCTTACCCGAACGCGGATACTTTCTGTTACAGGATGCCGAAACAGGTCAGCGCTTATGGTGCGATGCCTATGATTCTCATCTCCGCGAAATCTGGTCGGCGACGGGGGGCCATTTTGCGGAAATGCTGGCGGCTATGGCTCGCGCCGCCGATGCCGATCTCTGGGACATCAGCACGAGCGAGGACATATTGTCCCGCTTACAGTATTGGCTACGTCAGCGGCAACTCCGCGTTCAGCGCCGTGTAACAATACCACAGGCCACCAGTCTGGTTCACTGATGCACTGAAAGTCGCGCGCTTCTCTGAAATCGTCGGGCCTTGCGGAGCTTTAGTGCGGTTCAGCGCAGCCCCATTTCCGCCAAGGCTTTCTCAAATCTTTCCTGTTGCTCCAATCGCTCCGCGATAGGTAATTCGATATAGCCACTTTTGCGCACCAGGTCGCTGCGCCGCAAATAAAACCGCACGAACTCGCGCACTTCCGGACGCTTCATCGACGCCAATTTCACGTAAATGAATAAAGGTCGGCTAAGCGGTTTATACACGCCCTTCAAGACATTTTCCCGAGTGGGCAGATAAAAATCCTTTCCCTCGCGATCGCGGATGGCCACTGCGGTCAGTCGTTCCCGATTCTCCTCATAATAAGCCAAACCTAAGTACCCCAAGGCATATTTACTGCGAGCAACACCGTTGACGATGACGTTATCGTCTTCAGAAGCGTTGTAGTCAGCCCGGCTGACCTTTTCCTTACCATTGATGGCTTCGGTGAAGTAGTCAAAAGTTCCCGAATCGGTACCCGGCCCGAAAAGTTCGATGCGTTCGTTAGGCCAGTTCGGATCGAGATCGCTCCAGCGCCGGGCCGGGTTATCGGGCCGCCAGATATGTTGCAGTTGTTCCACGGTGAGTTTGCGGGCCCAAGTATTTTCCGGGTTGACAATTACCGCCAAACCGTCCAGGGCCACTTTCAATTCCAGGAACTCAATGCCATTCTTGCGGCACAACTCTGCTTCAGCAGGTCGGATTGCCCGCGAAGCGTTACTGATGTCGGTCTCATTGTTAGCAAACTTCTTGAATCCGCCACCAGTGCCCGACACGCCGATGGAAATCTGCACCTTCGGGTGAATGCTGCGAAACGCCGTGGCCATCCGTTCGGTGATTAGATAGGTGGTGCTCGAACCATCGGCCTTGATTTCGCCAGTCAATTGCTGCTGACTGTGCAATACACCCAGTGCCAGCAGGACTGCAACACTTGCGCCGATCCCTGCATGCAAAATTCGCTTTGCCATGAGTTGGTTCCTCCCCAGAATTCGTTATGGTTGCAGCACCCAACCTATCCTATGAAAGACGCTGCCGGGGTCTTACGCCGGTTCTATGAAACCTGGACGAAAATTTTGTGAACAAACCCCCTTGCCAAGTGATATGTACGCTTGTATGCTATATACAGGTGTTCACTCATGCGGAAGCTCGTGGAAACAGATGGTAGGCGACAGCAAAAGGAGATTCCCATGCTGGAGGCGCAGTTGACCCCGCGGCAGCGGGAAATCTACCGCTTTATTCGCCAATACGTGCAGGAACATGGTTACGTGCCGACAGTGCGGGAAATCGCCCGGCACTTCGGGATTCGTTCCCCCAATGGCGCGGTCTGCCACCTGCGGGCCCTGGAACGCAAGGGTTTGCTCGAACGCCAACGCGGTCAGGCTCGCGCTATGGTGCTTCGCCACGAACCGTGGCACTATAGTCTCCCCATTTATGGTGTCGTCGCTGCCGGCTCACCGGTGGAAGCGTTACAGCAGGAAGAGCGGCTTCAGCTCGACGAGCTTTTCCCGAAACATCACGGACTGTTTGCCTTGCGGGTTCGCGGCAACAGCATGATCGAAGACCATATCCAGGACGGCGATCTGGTCCTGATCGAACCCAAGAGCAATCCCTGCGAAGGCGAACCCGTCGTTGCTTGGATCAATGGCGAAGTCACCCTGAAGCGCTTTTATCGCGAAAGTGGTGGCATTCGGTTGCAGCCCGCCAATTCGGACATGAAACCCATTTACGTTTCCCCTAAGGACAATGTCCGCATCCTGGGTGTTCTTAGGGGCGTAATTCGCTCTTACCGCTGACCCGGACTGGGATGATGAATTCCTGGGTTTTGATTTATTTTTGCAGCAGGCGTCTCGGGTTCTCTTAGCTGAGCACCAGCGACCTTATAGACACGATTGCTTCCTGCTCACGGACGAGTTCAAGAATCTTAGAAGCCCAAATGGGCAATGTCTAGGCCGCGCTACACACTGCCAGAGCTAGATGCGTCTCTTCATGGATGACCTCCCCCATATTGTTCACGCAAGCAAGTCTTAGGCGTGGCTTGCTTAAGTGCCTCGGCCGCCGGAACGCCTTCTAGCAACGATTCTGCCAATAGGAACAGCAATACGCCTGACCAATAGCTGTCCGCTCTCTGAAAGCCCTCTCTTGGTTATCGAGGCCCTGGAGTTGGTGAGGCAGGTTGCCCAGGGATCACAGTCGGGGTGCGTTCAGCCCGCGAATCCACTTTGCGGGAACTGATCGGACTACCACTCTGGAAACCGTGCTCACATCTCATCAAGTACCCGACAGGGAAGCGCATGCTGGGGCCCCGCCCAGGCCAACGACTAGGCAGCGCACTCACAGGGACGGACTGGCCCGAAAGGAAGACTAGGTACTGGTGCGATGTGCCTTATGTTTCTTTCGGCCCGTGGTAATGGACCGAGCTTCCAACAGCGAGGCGATCGGCATGCGGCTGCGTAAGCGCCACATCAGGTCCGTTCTTCTCATTTAGAGCTACCGCTCAGTAGCGGTTGGACCTCGACGAGGAGCGCCATCGGCGACCAGTGATGTCGAAGGTATCATCGGCCAACTAAAGCCATTTAGCACTCAAACCAAGCGCTATCAGAAACTGGGACGCTAGTTTCTGGAGCTTATTCCTTGATCCCGGCAGCCATTATGGCCTGCAGATTTATTAGCGGGGACCACTGTCTACTATCAGTACCGTGCCCAAGCTTCACAAGGAAAGATTATGTGGCTGAGAAATACTACCGTCTCCTTATCGAGGGGATACCCGACTTGCTATTGGGCCGCTCCGTGGTTACCTTACACTACGTAAAGCATCTTTTGGTGTAACCTCCAGCGGCGGAGTCAGTCTGCTATGCTCGACAAAATGCGCATTGCGACTATCTTGGATGAAATTGGCACTTTCCTGGAGCTGAAAGGCGAAAATCCTTTCCGTTGTCAAGCATATCATAATGCCGCTCGCGCTATCTCTCAGTTAGAGGGGGATATCGGGGAATGGGTCGAGCAGAAAAAACTCACAGAAATACCTGGCATCGGCAAAGACTTAGCTCAAAAAATCGAGACCCTCTATAAGACCGGACGCTTAGAACAGTACGAACAATTGCGTCGCGAATTACCTGGCGGTTTATTAGAACTCCTACGCCTGCCAGGATTAGGCCCGAAGAAGGCACGGGCACTCTATGATCAACTCGGTGTGGATTCGCTAGAGAAACTCCGTCAAGTCTGCCAGGAAGGCAAAGTCGCCCAGTTACGTGGTTTCGGGGAAAAGACCCAGCAAAAAATCCTCGAGGGCCTGGCATTCCTGGACAAGACCGGCAAGCGCGTGCTCCTGGCGGAGGCAGAATATTTGGCAGAACGCATCTGTGCGGAGTTGCGGAAACTCAAGGAGATCATTCGCCTGGAGGTCTGCGGCTCCTTACGTCGGCGCAGGGAAACTGTTGGTGACTTAGATATCCTCGTAAGCTCTGAAAAGCCAGAGGCGGTAATGGAGAAGTTTGTGAATCTGCCTGAAGTGATGACGGTTACGGCTCGCGGCGAAACTAAGTCGAGTGTGATATTAGAAAATGGACTGAATTGCGATTTGCGCGTCGTGAGCGATGAACAATTCCCGTTTGCCTTACATTATTTCACCGGCAGTAAGGAACATAATATCACCATGCGGGCTCGCGCCCAGCAGTTTGGCCTGAAGCTTAATGAATATGGTCTCGAAGGCGAAAAAAAATCTATCCGCGCGAAAGACGAAGCCGACATTTTCCATGCGCTCAAATTAGATTACATTCCGCCGGAACTTCGCGAAAACACAGGTGAAATCGAAGCCGCGGCCGAACACCGTTTGCCAAAGCTTGTGGAATGGTCGGAGATTCGCGGTACTTTTCACTGCCATACCGATTGGAGCGATGGCCGCAATTCCCTCGAAGAAATGGCCGAGGCAGCACGTGCGTTAGGCTGGCAATACTTAGGCATTGCGGACCACTCACAGTCGCTCGGCGTGGCGAACGGTTTAGATCCGGAACGTGTTCGTCAGCAGCATGCTGAGATTGATCGACTCAACAAGAAATGGAAGAATTTTCGTATCTTGAAAGGTACAGAATGCGATATTCTCCCCGATGGTCGGTTAGATTATCCCGACGAGATATTAGATTTGTTTGATTACGTAGTGGTAAGTGTGCATAGTCATTTCAATCTCAGCGAACGGGAGATGACGGAGCGAATCCTTCGGGCCATTGAGCATCCTAAGGTAACCATGTTAGGTCATGCGACAGGACGATTGTTACTGCGTCGGGATGGTTATAAGGTGGACTTAGACCGCATCCTGAAAGCAGCCGCTGATCACCAGGTGATAATCGAGATTAATGGCCAACCCGACCGCTTAGAACTCGATTGGATTCATGTCAAGCATGCTAAGTCGCTGGGTATATTATTAGTGTTGAATCCCGATGCCCATAGTACGGCAGAATTAAGATACGTTCGCTATGCACTGGATGTCGCCCGTCGCGGCTGGCTGGAGAAGGCCAATGTGCTGAATACGCGGACACTGCAGCAGGTGCTCAAGAATCTCAGCCGGCGTCGTGGTCAAGCCAAATCATAACTTGAGTTACAAGTTGCATTGCCGTTCAGGAATCCTGCGAAGAGGGGAACAGGGCCTTTTGGGGGCATGTTTGTCAACACTGCAGGCAGGGGGCCGAAGACCCGGGAAAGCTTGGTAAGGGGTCGGCTTCAGAGTGATTGGGCGGGTTGAGCTTGCTGAGATTCGTTGGTCTTGGACGGAACTCACCTGAAGATGTCGCCGATGGCTTCTGTTCGAGCTAGGAAGACGCTCCACCGAGCCGACTATCTCACGTTGGAGAAGACGCTTCTGTCATGCAGACTGCCCATTAAACTTTTTTATATGTAAGTTCGTCTTATGGGCAGGAAAGCGACAAGTAATGTCGGAAAGTGCCTTACTTGTGTGATAAGGCGACAATAGGAGGATCACCGATGCGGAAGAAGCTGATTTGGGCGGGAGCGGTGCTGGGCGCAGGACTCAGCCTGCTCGGCGGGATGTTTTGGCTGCATCATCGCAGCCAGGCCCAAGGCCAAGGGCAACTGGCAGCGGGAGCGACACCCGCAGCCCAACTCAAGGAGCCAGCTGTCCCCTTGCCGTTGACCCGTGTGACTTTCTTCAGTGCCGGCGTGGGCCATTTCATTCGTGAAGGCCAGGTCGAGGGTACGGTGCGTACCGATTTCAGTTTCCGGCCGGAGCATATCAACGACGTGCTCAAGAGCCTGGTGGCCAACGACCTGGGTGGCGGCACGGTAACGACCGTGACTTACGATAGCCAGGACCCCGTGGCCAAGACCTTGCAGAGTTTTGCCATCAATCTCAACGGCAATCCCAGCTTGGCTCAGATCCTGACACAGGCCCGTGGC
>JANWVZ010000230.1 GCA_025056555.1 Gemmatales bacterium
AATCAATTCCTGCTCAAGTTCCATGTCGAAGGCTACGAGTTCACAGTATTTCCCGACGGTCGCGCCATCATCAAAGGCACCAGCGACGTAGAGCGCGCCCGCACCCTCTACGCTAAATACATCGGCCACTGAAATCATCAGTTCCCGCAGTAACACAGCACCACCGCTGTCACCCGAGCGGCCGCATATTCCGAGCCACTGCGCACGCAGACCAAGTCCTAACACAGTTACACCACAACCACGAAGCCTCGCCGACGCACGCAAAACTGGACTAGCGTTTCGCCACATACAAGCTATGTCACCGACCGACTGTCGCATTAGACTGCCCGCATCGCAGAAGGGAAAACGGGGAACTTGCTCGCAGGCATGGGCAAAAGGGGCCAGGTATGATTCGATTATCAATGCTGGAATCCAGGTTTCCGCGGCGCGTCAGAGTCACCGTGGTGCTACTTGCCCTCATCAGTTGCGCTCCGGGACAAATATTCGCGCAGAAGCCGAGCGCCGCCGCGGGCGATAAACCCGTGGCCATTGTGAACGGGGAAGCCGTCCTGTGGCGCGACCTGCAAGCGGCGCTTCATCGCTTACCACCACCCCCTCAGAACTGGTCGGAAGAACGTCGTAAGTTGCTCGAGCGCGAAGTGCTCGCTTTGCTCATTGACGAAGCCCTCATTAAGCAGTATGCCGCCCGACATTTCCCCGCGCCCGACGAGGCCACGTTACAGAAACGCTTGGCCGATCTACAAGCCGCTTTGCAGGCCCGTGGACAAACTCTTGAAGGGTTCCTGAAAGAATCGGGCATCTCGCCCGAAAAACTCAAGCAGGAAGTCGCTGCCTTGGAACGGGTTCGGGCCTGGGACCAATGGCTCCGACAGCAAATCAAAGAGGAACATCTGCGGGCATATTACGAAGCGAACAAAGAAATGTTCGACGGCGTGGTGATCCGCGCCAGCCACATCGCCTTGCGCGTGCCACTCAATGCCGACGAAGCGACCCGGCAGAAAATTGCCGCACAACTCCAGGTCATCCGTCAAGAAATCGCCAACGGGCTACCTTTTGCAGAGGCCGCCAAGAAATACTCCCAAGACCCCAGTAGCGCCCTCGGAGGCGACCTAGGTTACTTTCCGCCACGCAGTCATGACGCGGACCCGTTCATTCGCACAGCCAGCCGTCTCAAGGTCGGCGAAATCAGCGAAGTAGTGCACACGGAGTTCGGCTGCCACCTGATCACGGTAACCGACCGCAAGCCCGGCAAGCCAACCACGTTCGAGCAGGTCCGCGACCTTGTCCTCGATATGTACGTCGAAGAAGTCAAAGCTCGCGTGTTACTCGAAGAACGCAAGAAAGCGAAAGTGGAAGTTCTCATACCCTAAGGGTAGGGTAGGACAGACTTGAGTATCCGGGCACAAAGCTATGAACGCTTGGCAAGTAAAGTTCGGGCCAAGACGCGATACTCCTTATGGGAGCTATACCTTAGCCGTTCTTGAGCGAAAGGTCACTGCGTTACGGACTGGCATTTTGAACCCCCCACGACTTGCGTAGGCTATTTCCGCCCATTTGTCCTTATAACGAGCCCCAGCGGGCTTTTCCTGCTCCCAGCCAGGGCGCTGTGCCCGGCCATGAGTTTTGGTGGTAACTGGAGCGTATGAAGTAGTTCGCCGACTGAAGGAAGACGCGAAGAACAGGCCGGATGTAGCACAAGCGGAATTGCCTCATGAAGGTCGGACAGTGTAACTTATCGAGCAAAGTTCAGCAGGATTTATTTTGAGGGGCAAATGATATTTGTCTCTTGATCCGTTAGTAGCGAGGGTTAATTCAGCCGCTCGGTCGCCGCGGCCATATCGGGATTGGCTTAGTATCCTGGTTCATCGAATGGTTGGGGTTCCAGTCGTTGTGGACCTTGCGGGGGGTGCTCTATGAGGTTTTGTTCATCTAGTGTTGGAGTACAAAATCTCTACGATATCAAACTGCGGTGAATGTCTGAACAATCTCTGCAGATAGAGTCCCTTCTTACTTGGCAAGGTCGGTAACCTTCTGGTCCGGGAGAGAGGGCAATGAGATGCATCTGGGTGGTGATACAACGTTTGCAACCGGCCTACCTAAGCTGCTACGGCAGCGAATGGCTTGATACAGCGACGTTAGATCGCTTAGCGACGGAGGGTGTCGTATTTGATCAGTGCTACGTCGATCGGGCCTCGCCGATAGCAGTGCGTCGCAGCTGGTTCACGGGCCGACACGGTTTTGGCGGCAGCAGCAGTACTCCCGGCTTGTTGCGCTTGCTCTGGGAGCAAGGCGTGAGGACCGTATTCATAGGAGATGAACGCAGCCCGAGTCTACGGGGGGTGTGGGCCAGTGGTTGGGAGATGGTACAGGTAATACGGCGAGAGCGGCTCGGTGAACTGGAACAAGAGAGCCTGACCGCCGGCTGCATCCAGGCAGCCACCGATTGGCTTAGTCGCTATGGGGCTGGCGATGATTGGCTCTTGTGGTTAGAGTTAGGAGCCTTACAACCGCCCTGGGAGGAACCGCTATATGATGAGGAAGCCGTTCGCGCTCTCGAAGGTGCGCCCGAGCGACCGATTCTGGAACCGAAGCTCGGTCAGGTGGGCCAGGACTTGACTCGCGAGGAACGGGAAGTTCTGTTGTACAGTTATGCAGGAGTAGTCAGCGGAGTGGACCAGTGGCTGGGTATGCTCATTGAGGACTTGCGGCAAAAGGGAATCTATGATGAGGTGCTGCTGGTAGTAACCAGCGACTGCGGTTTGCCGTTAGGTGAACACGGTTTGGTCGGCGACGCAGGGCCTTGCCTGCATGAAGAGATGTTACATCTACCGCTGGTGTTGCGTTGGCCCGGTGGCAAGGAAGCGGGTCGGCGCATCCAACAACTCGTTCAGCCGGTGGATTTCTTCCCGACTTTGTTGGAGTATTTCGGTGCCCCCATTCCCCCACAGATCCACGGGAAGAGCCTGCTTGGATTGGCTCGCGGTAATTATGTGCCGCTGCGGGAATATGCTTGTGCTGTTGGCCGATGGGAAACCGAAGAATGGTGGTCTTTGCGAACTCACGCCTGGTATCTGATCCTGCCCATGCGCACACGATCCAACCAGCCGATTCCTCCGGCGCGCCTGTATATGAAGCCTGAGGATCGTTGGGAAGTTAATGACGTGCGCGAGGACTACCCCAACGCTGCTGATCACCTGGAACTGACCTTGCGACGCTTCCGTGAAGCTGCAAGGCAAAATCGCCTCGCCGAGCTCCCGGAGTTGCGTGACGACTTGTTGCGGCTGACTGTACCGTAATGGCTGGGTTAGTCCTGGACAGCGCTGGTTTTATCTGCGGTGGGGAAATCCTGCGGCACCGGGATAGTCACCCTACCCGTGGCAGCCCATTCTGCGCCTCGGCGCAGGATGGTAATGAAACCAACACAACGCATGCCGTTCAGGTCGTGTCCGAGCGGCGTGTGGAAAACGCGCCCTTTACCATAGCTGACCGTCCAGATCATCGGTTCATGCGCTCTTGTGCCTTTGGAATAAGCCGTGGCCAGGAGGTGCATATTCTCGGCTGGGCCGCGGAGGTTATCGTAGAGCTCGTCGCGGGTGTGGCGCCATTCACGAGGCAGCCCAGCGGTAATGGGATGATCAAGATCGCGGATCACCACTGTGAACTCGCCGGTGTATCGGTGTCCGGAGCCATCGCCTGTGCCGCTGGGAAGCCGCACCAGTTTGCCGGCCTCGTCCAGGAACACGCGATCCCCTCCCTTCGGGCTGCGCCAACCCAGTCCAATCATACGATTATATTCAGACCAGTTGCCGAACGCATTGTTAGCCGCATGGACAATCACTAGGCCAATCTTGCCCTCGCGCAAACGGGTTTCGAGGTCTTTCTGAAACTCCGGGGGCCAGGCAGCCCCGTTGTAATTGCTAAGCACCACCTGATACTGGCTCAAGTCGGGGGGAAAGGGTACTGTCGGCACACGTCCCGGTTTATCGCCCGCTCGCAGATAGGAAGATACCTCGACTTCAAATCGCCCGCTCTGTTCTAACACGCGTTTCATGAACGGAGTGGTACTGCGCCAATCGTGATTATTTTGGCCGTCTATGATAATCACCCGAATCTTGGAGGCAGTACCCTCCTGGGCCAGCAGGCCAAATATTCCCAGTACCCAGCCGATGCAGCTCACGCATACGTTCCACCAGTTCCGGCGCATAAGTCGCTCCTTACTACACGGTGTAGGTAAACCCAGTCGCTGGGCTGGTCCTGGCGGGTTTTATCAG
>JANWVZ010000231.1 GCA_025056555.1 Gemmatales bacterium
GTTACCTGGTCAAGTTGCCGGGCGAGGGTGACCATGCTACCAGATTCAATATGTGTAAGAGGCAACAATTTTCCTGAAGGCCGTGCCACTCAATAACCTGATAATGGAGGAACCAAATGGTGCGACTGTCAGCCATTGTTATGATAACCCTACTGGGATTTGCTGGGCTTATCCCCGTTTGGTCAGAACAGCCACCGTCCCTTCGCCGCGCTGGGGAAGTCTTCCTGGTCAATGGCAATGCCTCGGGGCTAGCACGATATGGCGACTACCTGTACATGGTGTTGAATGAGAGCACGCACCCGCTGGTAGTGTACGACATTCGTCAGCCTGACCGGCCCCGGGTGCTCCGGCATTTACCTGCGCCGGGTTGGCCCATGCGCTGTCGTATCGTTGCGCCAGGTTGGCTTTGGACTGTGCACGGCAACGGCGAAGGATTTTTCGATCTCAGCGAGCCGGCACATCCGAAATTGGTGAATGATGATCGCTCTGGGCCACCGCTGCGCTATGTTAGCCGCATGGACTTCCGCGTGCATCCCAACTTCACCTATATCACCTGCGCTTGGCAAAATATTCTCTGCTATGGCACGGAAAAACAAACCACGGTGATCTACGATATATCCGATCCGAAAAATCCCAGACGGCTTGCGGAACTGTCAGACGGTGTGCCATCGCAATTGTACGAGACATGGTTGTTTCTCTCCGGCACCGAGACACCAGTTACGATTTACGATATATCCGACCCTGCACGTCCGAAATTAGTGGGCCGGATCGTAGGGCAATCGTCCTGGCCCTTTAGTCTGCGTGGCTCGGCAGTGGCTTGGGAACAAGGACGTCTTTATGTCGGGATTCGCCGCGATTTGCCCAAATGGTTTGGCCGCGGGCCTTTCGAGCAGGCCCAGACGGGCGTGGCGGTTTTTGAGGTGAAAGATTGGCAGCGCCCTCAGTTGTTAGGATACGCTTGGATCGAAGATATGATTTCCGACGTGACCACGCTGGCGTGTAAGGGTGGTTTTGTCTTTGCCAGCGATGCTGGTTTCGGTCTGCGAGTGTTCGATGCGCGGCAGCCGGAACGCATCCGTGAAGTCGCGGCCGACCGGCAAGGTGGTGAACTCTCAGCGGCAGTCCTATTACCCAAGCGACGACTGTTGGCCTTGGGGCAGAATCTTTCGGGTAGCGTGTTCCTGGTGGACGTCAAAGACCCAGCGCATCCGCGGCTCTTAGGGTATTACCATCATGGCCTGCGGGTCTGGGGGCAAATGGCCTGTAGCGAGGATGAACGCTACGTCTATTTCCAAGGCGACATTTCCCGGCCACGCCCAGGCCTGAGCGCCTTATTCACGCTGGATGTGCACGACCCGCAACAGCCCCGGCTGGCTCACGTGATCACTGACGTGGGCCGAGCTTACGGCTTACTGCGCCTGGGGCAACACTTATACAGCAGCGATGGGGACATTTTCGACTTGAGCCAACCCCAGCAGCCGAGGAAATTGCCGTCGCGTCTGCCTGCCCGCGGCTATCAGATCGCCCATTATCAGGGACACCTTTACCTAGCCCACTTTGCGGAGAGTGGCGAACAAGGTCGGCTTTACATACTTCGTCTGGACACACCCGAACGAGCCGAAGTAGTCGGACGCTTAGATTTGCCCTTGGGACACCGTGTCATTTCTCTGGCCTTCCTGCATGGCCGCCTTTACTTGGGATGGGCCGAGCGTACGCCCGAGGGACGCCGACCTCGAGGACTGGTGATCGAAGTGGATATTTCTGACCCGCGCAATCCAAAATTACTGCGCCGTTTCGACCCAGAGAAAGACCTGAATTTGACTGGCCATTATTGCCACCTGGGGACTGATGGCCAGCACCTGGTAGTGGGCAGTTACCATCGCAAAGTAGGCATCTATGACGTAAGCGATGGCAAGAAACCGCCGAATTGTTTGGCGTTGGTGGAGAACCTGCCCTCAGCGTGGTGGATGGTTTGCGAGAAGGAGCGTAGCTATCGCGTGTGCCTGGATCGCTTGCTCATACTCGAATACCTGCCGCGTTAGCATGCCTGGCGTCGCGTGCGCAGCTAACTTCTATTGCGGGCCGCTGCCCTCAGGGCGACCGAAAGGGAAAAACCGCCGCGGCGGACTGGGCGGCGGTGGGTTCGGAGTAAGCGGGGTAATCGTGGTTGGTTGGCTCGGCGTCATGCCCAGGCTTTGAGCTAACGGACGAAAATCTATGCGTTGCGTTTGGCCTGCTTGCACCGTGATCTCGTGTTCCGTGGTGATGGGTTGACCGTTTGGCCCGGGCCAGCTGAGGCGTAGCTTATAAAGATACGTTTTACCGGGTTCTAAAGGCGGCGATTGGAATGACCGTACTGGCCCAGTCTGGGTCATACGTTGGTCTTCAATCCAGAGAGTGGCCTGCGGCGGCACTTCCACGATGAGGATTGCGGGCGCGGGTTTCTGCGGTACTACAGGCGTTATTGAGGTGGTACCGCTAGCACTCGATGGCGGTGATGCTCCGGGCGTGCTCGGCGGAGACAGCGGCTTGGGCTGGTTTTCCCCGACCTGCACAGCAGGATTGAGCAATCCGGGTGCTGCCGGTGTCGAGGGAGCCGACGGCTTGTTCGATGGCGTCGTCGTGATCGGCGGCGAAGGTATTGGCTGTTCCGTCGGCGCAGGCGGTGCTGGGGTCGCTGCACTCGGAGGTGTCAATGGTGCCGGTGGAAAACCCGAAGCAGACGGAGGTGCTGCGCCAGGCGTATTGGGCCTGCCAGTTAGCGGGACGGGCGGTGGACTTGATGTCACTGAGCCTGGCCCTGTCGGCGCTGCAGGGGGTGCAGCCGCCCCAGGTGTACTGGGAGCGGGAATGGGCGGATGAGTATTCCCCGTGCCTGGCGCTGGCACTGGCGTAGTTGCCGGGGTCTTTTCGATCGGCGGCACAGTTAACTGCTCCACCACGGGGCCTGACGGTTTACCGGGAACGGAGGGTTTCGTGGTAGGATCAATAACCGGGGGCGAAGGCGGCTGCAAAACTGGCCCTAGAGGCGGCGGCGGTAACGGCGCTTGCCCGAGCGTTATCCCTAGGCCAAGTATTCCGCCGATGAGCAAGGTGGGAACTAATAGCTTCTTGCCGAGCTGTCGCCCTTCCTTGTGCATGTATTCCTCCTTTTTAGTCCGTCGCACGACGGCGTCGCATATTTTCCTGCAATCGAGGACTAGGTTTCGAGCAATGGCCCAGCTAACTCGCACTATTGAAACAAAATTCGGCATGCTTGCCAAGCTCAACTTACGTGTGCGCTAGCTCGTTACCTCCGAGGCAAAGGACTTGACGGTTTCCGGCGCACAAATTCCGGTCTGTGAGACAAGATGTCTCCGTTACGTGCCGTCAGTTGTCGCCGATGGCGTGGGTTTATATCAGCTTACTGGAAGGCACCCGCCAAGCTCGAACGAAGAACGTCGTAAAATTCCCAAAGTCTTCCCTGGGAAAACAAGACTCGGAGGCCGAAGGTGGCATATTGGGTCAATACTGAAGAACAGCAACGCGAAATGTTGGCGGCTCTGGGACTGAATTCTGTGGACGAGCTGTTTGAGGTGATTCCCCCCGCCGCTCGACTCAAAGGTTTACCACAAGTGCCGCCCGCCCTGACCGAGCAGGAATTGACCGAGCACCTCAACGACTTGGCCTCACGGAATCGGGTCGGCAAGCAGGCTGTGTGTTTCTTAGGCGGAGGCAGTTACGACCACTTCATCCCCGCAGTAGTGGATGCGGTGGCCAGTCGGAGCGAATTTTACACCGCTTATACGCCCTACCAGGCAGAAGCTAGCCAAGGCAGTTTACAGGTGTTTTTCGAGTACCAGACGCTGATCTGCCAACTGACGGGCATGGAAGTGGCCAACGCCAGTTTATACGAAGGGGCCAGCGCCTTAGCGGAAGCAGCCATGATGGCCTTGAGCATTACAGGACGTTATGGCCGTGTGTTGGTCGCCGAGAGTGTTCATCCCCACTATAGGCAAACGCTCCGTGCCTATTTGGCAAATCTGGAGCCGCAAGTCATCACCCTGCCGACTCCGCACGGATTTCTCGAACCCGACACGCTAGACCAGGCGCTTACCGACGATACCGCCGCAGTGTTAGTGCAGCATCCTAATTTCTTCGGCCATTTGGAAGAGGTCGAAGATTTAGCAGAGCGGACGCATCGGCGTGGTGCTCTGTTTGTGGTGAGCGTAGATCCGATCAGCCTGGGATTGCTCCGACGCCCTGGTGAATAT
>JANWVZ010000232.1 GCA_025056555.1 Gemmatales bacterium
GGCGAGCGCCGGACGCACACCTTGGGCATCCAGTACACCCAAGGCATGGATCCCCACCATCACGGCCTGCGGCGCATTGCGGTTCATGACCACCACCACATCGCGATCCGCCATACGCAGGGCCTCGCTGGGGTTGTTCTTCAAACTGCTGACATTCACCGCCTCCATTCCCATCTCCGATAGGCATGTATCATGGGAATAATCCTAGCATACAGCAGGCCTCTGCGCTTAAACCAAACACTCCTCCTATAGCGACCGTGTAGCAAACCAGCCGAGATACCTGCTCAAGTCGCTTGTCGATCAGACCAGCCAGCCCTTCCTCCTCATAACGCCTGATATAGCGCCGAAAACTACGCTCACACACCCCCAGCAGCCGGGCCGCCTCCTCTTGCGTCAGCCGCCCTCTCTGCCAGCCTTCATACGCTTCTTCAAACTTCATCTGCCTTAACTCCTGTAGCAACTGCGTCCGTCTCATCCGGCACCTCCTCGGCACCAGTTAAACCGGACAAACCTCGTGCTACAACTCCGGAAAGTTTATTCGCTCTCTACAGTGCTCTTGGCGCTTCTTGCCTTTTCCCCGACTTTGGCGGATGATGCATCAGACGGTGCCTACTTGGCCACAGCATCTATCTCCTTCCAAACGCGAATCGCGCCGGGTAGTCTCACGCCGACGTCTCCGTGTCGCACAACATCTCACGCAACCCAGACCATAGATCGACCCGAGCGGTGAACCCCAGCTCCAGCCGGATGCGTTGCGGGCTGTAGCTTAAGCGTGTGTGGGGAAGCGTGTGTGGGTGTCCTCGAAGCGTGATCAACGCCGGCCGCAGCCTCTTTGAGGTGCAGCGCCAGCTAGGCCACCACGACCCCAAGGTCACCATGCGCTATGCGCACCTGTCGCCACAGGCGATGCTCGAGGCGGTCAACATGGTGGGGAATGTCGTGGGGTGGCAGCCGGTAGTGGGGGATCAGGCTGCGGTGCCAGTAGCCATGGTTTGATGGCCACTCATTCATGGGGCAACAAGCGTCCCCTGCTTTACTTGCCCGGACGAAGGCGGATCAGCAACTCCACCAGATCTACAATCGCGGTGAACGGCTCGGGCACCGAACGCGCATTGAACTTCGCCGCCAACGCCTGGGCGCGTTGCGTCGCCACGGACAACCGATCCCGGGTGATGCTGAAGGCACGCGTTGCCCCCTTCTCGTAACCGGGGATGTGGGTTTTGAGGCGCCGCATCACCTCATCGCGATGGATAGGCGCCTGAATATCCTCGTAGTGCAGCAGCAGCCATAGCTCGAAGCTCGGCACCGAAGCAATCGCTTGGAAACGCACGAATTGCTTGTTGTCGTTTTTCAGCTTGCCGTCCAGCGACTCCGCCATCGTCAAGGCATCGAAGTAGCTGCCGTGATCGTCGCAATCAAAAACAGCGTACACCTGTTCGAAGGCGCGCGGCTGGATGTACTTGTGCTTGTCGCCGAACTCGAACAGTTCCTTGGCGTACTGCACCACCTGGATGGGCGCAGTGCCAAGCTCGCTGGGTCGAACTACGACATTGGCCGTGTGCAACCGGTAGGCCTGCCGGATCTCGCCGAAATAGTTGGGCTCGGTCTTGCTGCCTTCCGAGACGATCAGGATGCGGTCATAGCTGGCGCGAAGCGCCAGTTTGCGTTCGAGCTGCTGACGTTGGCGCTCTTCCGGAGAATGGTCGCGCGCCATCAGTGATGCAGCCCCAGCGTGGGGTTGAGGAAGGGAATGCCACCGTAGCGCCCCATCAAGTAACCCCGCTCGAGGGCCTCGTTCTTGCGCGGGCTGAATTCTGATAGGCTCACCAGCTTTGAGGCCTGGTCACGATCTTTCTCCACGAACCAGATCTGGTCACGCCGGAACAGATCCGGGGCATCCAGCAGCGATGTGTCATGGGTGGTGAAGATCAGCTGCGCATCGCCCGTATTGATGTCGGGACGGTGAAACAGCCGCACGAGCTCACGCACCAACAGGGTGTGCAGGCTGGTGTCCAACTCGTCGATCACCAGCGTCAGCCCCTTGCGCAGGATGTCCAGCATAGTGCCTGCGAGAAACAGCAGGATCCTTGTACCGCTGGATTCCTCCATCATGTCAAAAATAGCTCGACCATGCTCTGTGATATGGTGGAAACGCAGCTGGTGCTCTTCGACCTCCTCGTTGCGTACTTCGGCCTTGCCGGCGACCAGATCGAAATGCACGGCCTTTCCCTGCACCTTGCGCGTGACCAGATCGATGTCCGCAATGCTGATGTCAGCGGCTGACAAGAAGTCACAAATCTGCCGACGGCCTTCAGCCTGTTGCAGCATCTGGATAGAAATCTGCGGGCTGAGCTGAGCATGTTCGTTAAAGATCACGAGTCGATTGACGAACCAGTCGAAGACCGGGCGAAGCGCCTCGCTATTGAGCTGAACGGCCATTGACAGGAATAACGCATTCGGACGGGTTGCCCCTTCCCAAAGATTCTTTGGCCCTTTCAAACCGGGACCAAAGTCATACACATCTTTGCCCGTCTGGGCATCGTAGCGACGCACGTACCAGCGCTGGGGTTTGAAGGCCTTATAGACCAGCAAGTGCTCGCTGACGATGCGCTGGGGCGTCATCGAAAAGCCGTATTGATACCGGACACCGTCTATGATGAAAGTCACCTCGAAGGCCGTGGGCTTCTGGGCCGACTGCGCATCGAGTCGGAATGGCTGTACGGCGAAGGTTTGGCCAGGCTGAATGACGACCGCCGACTCGGCAACCACGCCGCGCATGTACTGAAGCGCCTTGATCAGATTCGACTTGCCACTGGCATTGGCACCGTAGATGACCGCACTGCGCAACACCCTGGGAGCCGCCTTGAGCCCCGTGCTCACCGTGTGCGTGTCCTGTAGCGTCTTGTCCTTGGAGGCGACAAGGCTGAGCACCTGCTCTTCACGCAGGGAGCGAAAGTTCTCCACTCTGAACTCAACAAGCATCATTCACCCACAGATCAACAAAATAAATGCATATTTTGCACGCTTCGCGCAAGATATCAAGTTATTTTAGAACAAACGCAAAAATCCACCAACCCCACCGCCGGCAAAGGCAGTGAGATCGGGGGTCGGTAAAAGCGTCGAGCCGGGCGTCGGCGGGGCTTGCTAGGCTGCGCCCTCCGCGAACTCCGCCAGCCGGTTCATCCAGCCGGCGGCAAAGACGGCCTGGCCAGGGTCGCTGGCGATCAGGCGTCCCAGATGCCGCAGCCGCTGGGCGAGCACCTGGCGATAGAGCGAGCCTGGATCGGCCTAGGCCAGCGCCGCGCGGGTCTTGGGGTCGATGACGCCGTCGGCGGCAACGCCCAGTGCCGTCTGCAGCCACTGCACCGCGCGCTTGGGGCTGGCATGCACGGCCAAATCCACCATCAGCGCCAGCAGTTGTCTATCGTTCTTTCTGTAAATTCCATTCTGCCCGTTGTCTGCTGTGAGGGGAGCGCAGCGCGTAGCGCCGAAGCTTCCCGCACTGCAGGCGGCGCTGGTGAGTCTGACGCCATGACTTCGAGAAAGGAGTGTATCCCCCATGGCGATGCGAGTCGAAACGAATCCTCTGGAAGCCGCCTATGCGGTATTGCTTGAAAACGGTCTCGACGGGGCCGGCGAAGCCCTGCGCATTCTGGTCAACGAAGCCGCCAAGATCGAGCCTGACGCGTTCATCGGCGCTCGGCCCTACGAACGCACCGAAACACGGCGCGAGGTCGCCTTCGGCTTCAAGCCCAAGACGATGATCACCCGGCATGGCGGATTGACCTTCCAGGTGCCGCAAGTGCGTTGCGGCGATTTTTACCCTTCCGTTTTGGAGAAAGGCACTCGTATCGATCAGGCCGTCCATCTCGCCTTGGCCGAGATGTATGTGCAGGCGTCAAGGCGTCTCCACCCGCCGCGTCATCGACGTTCTGCAACGCCTGCTGGGGCCCGAGATTTCGTTCTCCAGCGCCCAGGTCAGCCGTGCCGCGGCCAAGCTCGACGAGGGACTCAAGGCTTGGCGCGAACGCCCCCTGGGCGAGGTGCCTTACCTCTTTCTGGATGCACGCTACGAGAAGGTCCGCCTGGAAGGCAAGATCGTCGATTGTGCGCTGCTCATCGCCGTCGGCATCGAAGCTTCTGGCAAACGCCGTGTGCTGGGCTGCGCGGTCGCCACCTCGGAAGCCGAGATCAATTGGCGTCGTTTCCTGGAGGCACTCTTGGCCCA
>JANWVZ010000233.1 GCA_025056555.1 Gemmatales bacterium
CCCCTTGAAGGGGATGGGGGGGTGGCGGTATTCGGGGTCAGCACCAGGATGAGGCGGCGAGGGGCTGCCGGCGACCAGCGCCAGGCGTTGCGCTCGAAGTAGGGGGAAAGATTGGGCGGCGGTTCGCCGCTGGAGGCCTGCCAGAGGGCGTACGCGCCGCAGCCTGCAGAGGCGGCCAGAGCAGTGCCGGTCAGGCCCGCCAGTTGCAGGAAGCGGCGACGCGAGAGGTTGGGCCGGGACATGCCAGCGATTTCAGGGGAACGGCTGATCGGTCACGTAGAGCGGCCCGGCCTGGCCTGCGCCGCCGTAGAAGCACTGGCCGTGGCTTGGGCCGCCGCTCGCCCCGGAGCTATCCAGCACCGTGCCCGTACATGGGCCGGCGGGGCCTTCGTCGAAATGGTAGAGTGCCAGAGTATTGCCGTCAGGCGCAAAGGGCTGTTTGGGCAGTTCAAAATCAGTGACGTAGCGCAGAATGTTCGAGAAACGAAGTTCATCCAACCAACCGCTGAAGGAGGGAAACATCGGTGAACCCAGCGTCCCAGCATCCTGATCGGCGTCGTGTTTCTCCGCGCCAAGCACGATGAACGGCTCATTGCGGCAAATCCCGCCCCACGCGCCGCCCGGCCCCTGGCACCATGGTGGGCCGGGACGGCTGAGAGGCGCGTTGTCTGTATAAGAGATGTCGCCATCCGGGCCATCACCCTGCGCCTCCAACCGGCCGTCCTTGTACAGCCACAACCAGCCATCGCTGCGTCGCCGTTGAACGACGATGTGGTGCCATCGGCCGTCGAGCACACTCGTTGTCCCGCACAGCGTCCGTGCCTCATCGTTTGCGTTCACCATCCCAAGCACCAACGTGCCATCCAAATTGATTGAAAGGCCATACTTGGCCGCTCGGCCCGTGAACCGGTCTCGGTCCATCACAATATTCCCATTGATCCAGTCGTTATTCTCTCCGCAGGTGATCAGCACATAGGCGTTGTTTTCTTCGTCCAGTCCCTTGATCCAAAACTCGATTGTAAAGTCGGTCTCGCCTACGTCGGCGGGCGTCGGTGGATCGATGGGGATCTTCACTCTGTCAACGTCATTCTGACCTGAGCCAAAGAAGCGCAGGGAATAACCTGCCGGGCCAACTTGGATCACGGCGCTGGGAGACGCCTCAGTGGGAGACAGGAGCGGCGCAGGCTTGAGCGGGTAGCCATCCGGGACGATCTCAACCGTTGGGGCGGGATAGCTATCTGGGGTGATATTATTGATCGGTGGCGTGGGTGCGGGGGAGACCCGACGGACGCGGAGGCTGATGCTGAAGTGGCAGTTGTAGTGGGCAGAACAGCAGATGCCTTGACACAGCCACTTGCTAACGCGGCGACCAGTAGCCAAAATCTGCAACGGCAAAAGACTGTGATCATGTTTCCGATAGAGTAGACGAAACTTCTAGAGCGAATTCCTAATTGATTTACGGCTCCACAGTAGAAACCCATTGAAAATAGCTCGAATTTTGCACGCCTTGCCGTAAATCAAGCTGGAAATCGCTCTAAAAAACCTGACACAATTTGCTGTCGTGTGAACGCAGGAACGCTCTCGCAAAGAATTGCGAGAACCAAGTGATGATCGCTGGACTAACCGCCACTGGCTCTGGAAGGGCACAAGGTCATACAACTGCGTTGGTATGAGTCTGCGAAGACTTCTCCTGAGTCCGTCTGAACAGAATGACTTGCAGCGTGAACAGGCTAATCAATCCAAGCAACCTTAGATCGGCAAAGAAATAATCGTGAAAGTAGCTTCCGCTGAATTGCCACCATTGGCCAATACGGGTGTAGACCAGATGCTCAAACGACAGAAGAACATAGACGCAAGCAAATCCCAGAGACAGACACAGCGAGGAACGCTCCCATGTGCTGACAATGGCTGCCGCTGAAGTGCCCATGGCCAGAAGCAACATGACGAAGTGGTGCTCCCACGTCACAGGGGAGACCAGGTGCATGGTCGTAGTCCAAAGCGCAAACAAAAGCGCAAAAGCCAAATCCCTATATGGGTAAGACCTAAGGCTAAAGGCACCGACTATAGTGAGGACGGTAAATGACACGCCCACACTAGCAGGCCACTCTAGAGAGGCTACTCCTAAGGCGGGTAGCACCCGATGGAACAGTGCTGTTGGCGAAAGATTATGCATCCAGCCAACTTGAGTCGATATACGATCATCAATCGAGGCGAACGCAAGCATGTTTTCAGGCCCCACTATAACCAAAGACAGAAGCGTTAATACTGTCACTGTCAAAAAGAGACTAACGATAGCACTCCATCTCCGCTGCAACACGAACAGGCCCATCAAAAGCAAGGGGCTTATCTTAATCATTGCTCCTATACCCAAGACGGTCCCAGCCCAGAAGAAACGGCCTGTTCGGGCGAAGTACAGGGTCAAGCATAAGATCAACAACATTAGAATGTTGACCTGGCCAATATCAATGGTTTGGTAAACGGGCCACATATTTGCAGCCAGCATGATGAGTAATGGCCAGGACCATCCCCCCAATTCAGGTAAGCTCTTTGCTAGGAAGTACAACGCTACGGCAAGGAAAACCTGCTGACAAAAAACCCAGACGCGGTAAGCCCAAGGGAACGGCAAATAGCTTAGCGGGGTCATCGCAATGGCGAAAAAAGGCGGATAAATGTACGGCGCGACATCTTTCACGACCAAGCTCGGGTGTTGCTTAGCCCGTTCCCGGGCAGATTCGTGATCATAAATGTTCTCACCGGATCGGAGCATCTCACCGGCAATATAATATGTTTGTAGATCCCAGCCCCGTGTGATGCTTCGTCCAGCAATCTCTAGTGCAAAACCTTCAACGGAATAGCGGGCAAGAGCGAACACTAACGCGACCACGAGTAGCACTTGTACGACGGCAGGCAACTCGTGCCAATCTTTCTTAGTCACCATTTGGCACTTCATCACAGCGCAATTCGGCTCCACCTAACACCGATGGCACATAGTAAATCTGCCAATTGCCGATTTGGACAAGCAGACTCAATGGTCTAATTTCTCTGACCGCATTCACAAACGAAAAGCCCCTTTTTAACCAGACATATTCAACGATCAAAAAACCAGAACTCGATCGGACATTGGCAAGACTGCACCTTGTTGCAGGTTGTGAGAACGGGACCATCACAAAGTCTGATGCTGGTGTCCACAACGAAGAGGTGCCCGTGTATCTTCGCAAGGCGAGGAATTCCACTTCGGGCGCGTAGTACCTGATTGCACCACCAACTCCCGGAGGACCCACAATTAGGATTGGCTCTTGGTTAGCTCGATTGTCTCTTAGCCAATTGACGATGAGCTTTTCATGACTCTTCACGAACTCGCCAAAATAACGACTCAGCGCAATGCTCGCGAAGATCACCCAAGAGACGACCAAACCAATCACAACTGCCCGAAAGAGAGCTGACCGTCTTTCCCAAAGAGTTTGGATACCGACTGCTGCTAATGCCCAGGCCGTCGGAGCAAGTACGGTGAATTGTTTTTCCTGATAATGCGGCGGATGCAATCCTGCCACGGGCAACAGGACTAAAACCAGAGCCATTGGCAAACCGAGCATCAATAGATACAGGAGACTGCGACTCCTCAAGCGGATAACTGCCACTAAGCCCAATATGGCGAAAATGGTCAATGTCACCCAACGCGCCAGGCGGGGCACATAGCGTATATCACCAATCAACATGCTCGCCAGCGTTGATTGCAGGGTTATCGGCCAGAAACTATCGGCACGATTAAACTCTGGCAGCGTCTGCTGGCTAATTAGAGCATTGGGGAGCAACGGCAAACAAACGACGCCAATCAGTAGTAGACTAAACAGGAAGTTTCTTTGCCACCCTATTCCGGGTTGCATGCTCAGCCAGATGATTTGCGCCAACAATATCAAGACCGAGAAATAATTTAGGTAAATACTCAGGATCGCTATAGCAACAAACATCAACCATGAGCGCGGGCTTGGCTTTCGTTCAATCTCAAGTACCACCAACAGCGAAACGACTGTGAAAAGCGTACTAAGGGAGTAAGGTCGGGCTTCTTGTGAATAGTAAACCTGAACTGGGGCAATGGCCACAAAAAGCATACCCCAAAGAGCAACTCTTCTGTTATAGCGCGATGCAAGGTAGATTCCGACGATTGGGATTATCATCAGGCCAGCCAAGGCCGACAGAATTCGCACATTGGCTTCGGTCGGCATTAG
>JANWVZ010000234.1 GCA_025056555.1 Gemmatales bacterium
CGACAGCGCTTGACGCAATTCTTCCCTAATGCTGGCCAATTCGCGGGAACGTGCTTCCAGGGACTCGCGTAACACCGCCGACTCCTGGCGCAATCGGGCTTCCGTTTCGCGCAGTCCGCGATTTTCGGTGCGCAGATCGGCGGCCTGGGCGCGCAATTCCTGGTGCTCCCGCTCGAGTTGCTCTAAACGTAGGCGGAGAGCCAACTGGGTGTCCTCCACGCGTGGCGAACGAAACCACCACCAAAGCCAAATCAGGATCGCCCCTGCTACCAGCGTGCCCACAACAAAAGCGGCTATCGCTTCCGGATGATTCCTGACCCACTCCGTCAACAACCGCCAGATTTCCACGAGCATACGTGCACCTCCCCCGGTCTTACCGGGCACGTCAACTATTATGGTAAACCTTGCAAGGCAGGACAACCGTTCGCCGCGCCTCAGGTAGGCTCAGAAAAGCTCACCGCATGGGCAAACGGGTCAGTCAAGTGGGTGCCTGCGGCAGACTAGCGCAGCACGTCCTCCGGAAGGTTCAAAGTGCCGCGTTGGATGGCTCCCTGGCGAATGATGAAAAAGCGTAGGGGTTGGAATTGGGCCCGGTCGGGATGGCGCAGCACATAGGCGATGTTCTCATAGCTCAGCGTTTCCCAAATATGCAGACCGACCAGGATGTCGCCCGGCTGGATGCCCGCCCGTTCGCTCGGCGAATTGGACGCCACAGCAACGACGGTCAGGCCGCCCCGCAAACTGGCCTGGACCCGCTGCACTTGCTCCGGCGGGGCCGGAACTAAGCGCAGCCCGAGCACACGCCACACCACTTCGGTAAGACCGCTCTCCAGCGCCGGCCGTTGCACCACGAGGTTCGCGGAAAATTCCTCGCCGCCGCGGCGCCATTTCACAGACAAGGACTCGCCCGGATGCACATCGAGTAAAGCGCGTTGCCAATCGAGATTGTGCAGGATGGGCCAGCCATTGAATTCCACGATGACATCACCTGGTTGCAGTCCCGCCCGAGCGGCCGGGCTGTCGGGTTCGACACGGTCTACGACCGCCCAACGCCGCACGGTGCCGTGGGGATCGCTCACGTCCACACAATTGCGCAGCCGCAGGCCGACCTGGATTTCTGGTGCGCGCAGCCCTGCGAACAGATCGCTGGCCACCTCCAGAACGTGGTCTACCGGCAGAGCGAAGGCGATGCCCTGAGCGCCCGCGCGAATGGCCACGTTGACGCCGACCAGTTCCCCTTCAATGTTGAGCAACGGCCCCCCCGAGTTGCCTGGATTGATGCTGGCATCGGTTTGAATCAGGTTCTTGTAAACCAGGTCGCGGTTCAGGGTAACATTGCGTCCCAAGGCACTGATCACGCCCACGGTGATGCTCTGCTCGTAACCAAACGCGTTGCCAATGGCGATGACCGTTTCGCCCAGCATCAGATCGCTGGACGTGCCCAACGGGATCGTCGGCAAGGGACGATTGATGGATATTTTCAGCAAAGCTAAGTCGTTTTCCCGGTTTCGAGCTACCAGCTGAGCAAAGTGTTGTGAACCGTCCGCTAAGGTAACGCGGATGTTGGTGACATCTTCGACAACATGGTTGTTGGTGAGGATGTAACCTCGCGGGTCGAGGAGGATACCAGTGCCCATACCGTTGGAGCGAGGCGCCGGCAAGGGTTGAGCCCAATCGTCGCTGGCGGTGCTCCGCACCTGACGCTCGCTCTGGATACTCACTACTGCGGGACGCGCGCGTTCGACGGCCTTGACGATAGCGGTGCGTCGCGCCGCCGCGCCACCCATAACTGCCCCGCACATTCCCACCAACACCGCGCCATACAATATCCCCGTCATTAGCTGCCGCGCCATGGTGTAATAATCCTCAGGGTTGAGTGCTAAGCTGCGCGCTGGGAGGCTACTCGGTTTTCGGCAATTGGGTGCCTAAACTATAATCATTCCGCCACGAGCCACTGAGGTTCGTAAAACCTTGCTTCGTAGCATGCGAAACTTGCGGCTTAGCCGGGATGTAACGGTGCAGTCGCGGCATGCGGATGTGGCATTGCGACAGCATGCGCTTGGCATAAAATGGACGCCGCGTTCGGGAGAACTGCTTATGTCGGAGCCGACTCGCCGGCAGAAACTCGAAGCGCTGCTGACCGATGAGCCGAACGATCCGTTCCTCAAATATGCTTTAGCTATGGAATGTGCTGCCCAAGGCGACGTGCCCGCAGCGGTTGACTGGTTCGAGCGGATTCTCCGCGAGCATCCCGAGTATATCCCCGCGTATCACCAATACGGAAAAATGCTGCTGCAGCTTGGCCACCAGGAACAGGCACAAGCGATTCTGCAACGGGGAATCCGCGAAGCGCTTCGCTCGGGCGATACCCATGCTGCCGAGGAAATGGAAGCGCTCCTCACCGGCTTGGCTTAGCGGTGGCTCGCTGGGTTACTGGTGCCATTCGCCCGTAAACGGCTTGTAAAAGCTTTTCCACTCGCGCTCGTACCAGACTGGCATCGAGGGGATACCTTCCTGACCGAGCGCATCCACCGCCACGATGTGGTATCGCCGGGTCGCTTTCCCCGCGGTCGCATCGGTAAAGGTTGTTTCCTGGATCGGTTCTGGGGTGAGACGCGAAACTGGCGGCGCCCCGAATCGGCTGTCTAGGCGATATACACGGTAACCGCGAAGTCCTTGTTCCGGGTTCTTGGCCCATTTGAGGTCGCATTGACCGTTGCGCTCGCGGCTGAACACCCATTGCGGAGCTGAGGGGATGGTGAGAAAATAGGGCGAGGGACCACTTTCCACACCCAGGGCATTCACGGCCCGCACCCGGTAGGCATAGACCGCCCAGGGATAGGGTTTTCCCTCAGGATGGATTTCCTCTTTATAAAAGCGCCGTTCCCAAAGCGGCTGATCAGTAATCATTTGCGGCTTGGTCAAATCTACGCGGTCGGTAAAGCGAGTAACGGTCAAAGGCTTCTCTGTCAGGCGCTGGAATGGCCCAATGCGGTGCACCGCAGCCACCGCAGTCGTCGGCAACGGTGCCACCGACTTGCGAACCCGCACCAACTGATCGTCGCTATAAACCTCCACGACCGCCCGCTCGACATGGTAACCGATGACATCCTCGGCGCCCGCCGGCGACGCCCAATTCAGCTCCACTTGTTGCGGCCCTAGCACCGAGACGATGACCTCCTCAACAATACGAGGCTGAGTTCGCCCTTTGTTACTGGCCACAGCGCCCTCGGCAAGAGCACCGGCCTGGGTCTCGGCGCGGACGAAGTAATAGTAAAGCTGCCCTTTTTGCACGGTGCGATCTTCAAAGCGACACTCCGTGCCGGGAACTTCCGCAATGCGTTGAAACTTGGCCTCCCAGGGACGCGAGCCCTC
Organism: Gemmatales bacterium; assembly: GCA_025056555.1. Lineage (GTDB taxonomy): Bacteria > Planctomycetota > Planctomycetia > Gemmatales > HRBIN36 > HRBIN36. The sequence goes on from JANWVZ010000234.1 coordinate 3,376, forward strand.
ACCGCGGTAAATACCCCATCGCGCCGGGGGCGCGGCTGCCGTGTGTTGCCAGGTGAGAATAGCTGATTGCTGGGTCGTCACCACTTGCAGCACCGGGGCGGTTGGCCGTGCGGTCTGAGCTGGCGTATCGGCATAGCGGTAGGTCCAGATTTGTTGCTCGGCTGGGCCCTGAGGCGGATGGGTGCGGTTTTCCAAGATAGCTAGTCCGTGATCGGGCAGGAACGTGAACAGGCGAGCGCGATTGCCACTAGGATCAGGCTCACGGGGTGGATTCATTTTCGTCCATTGGCGTTTTCCCGTATCGAACACCCAGGTTTCCAATCGTGATTTCGCTTCCTCTCCCTTTCCTTCGCTCACCTTGACGACGGCGAGGACGACGCGATTGATGGGATCGTAAGTCAGCACGGCATCGTTGCGGTCGGTGGGGGGCATGGTTGAAGGTTTCAGGTCGATCCAGCGATTGGCCGCCAGATCGTAGGCCCACGTGTGGGGATCGTTGCTGAACTGGGAGCCGAAGAGTATGTGCACCCGGTGAGCCGCATCGTAGGTCATGTTGCCTCCGCTGCGAAAGGCAGGTTGTTCCGGAGGCCGCTGCCACGTCCAGGTGTTGCTGTACAGGTCGTAAACCAGAGTTCCTTCGGTGTTACCTTCCCCGCCAAACACCACAATTACTTCGTGCTCGCTGTCCCAGGAAGCACAACGAAGCGGACTAAGTCGTGGTTCGGGACACGGCCGCATATCGCGCCAATGATTGCGGGCCAGCTCATATGTCCAGACACTGGTGTTCTTCAGATAAATCTCGCGGAACCACTGCCAACCATGGCTGCCACTGAACGCCGGGAA
>JANWVZ010000235.1 GCA_025056555.1 Gemmatales bacterium
GGCTGAAGAAGAACCCTTCGGGAAAGAGTTGCTGCATCTCCTCGCCGGCGCCGCGATCCAGCGCACCGCGCAAAAACCGCAGTTGCGCAACGACATCCGGCGGAATACGCCCTGGTCCCGCCGCGTCCGTCGGCGGCAGATAGAGCCGGAACTGCACGAGCAGAAGAGGAATAGTGCACAGGAGGGCGAAGAACTGAGCGATGCGTCGGATGATGGTCATTAGCTACGATTGAAATGATAGAGTGGCGACCCAGGGATGATGATGCGCTATGTTGAACAGAGCGAGGTGATCTAGCGGTCAAGCTCACTTGTGCGGCGCAGCGCCAACGAGATGACTCATGACGGAGTTTGAGTCGTTGCCGGGCAGACAGCACTTTGCCCGATGTCGCTGCGTCAAGTGTAGCGCCTTGTTTGCCTGTCCTTTGCCGATACTACTCGTTTATTTGCTGTAAAACGGCATTAATGACGGACTGACTAATGCTAAATCCATGCTGTTGGGGTTGTTCCAACTCGTGGCCCAAGTTTGCGATGAGTCCTTGCTGCTTGGCTTGTAGCAAGATACCAATGGTGCCTATTTTGTTCAACCCAAGCTGTGTGAGCTTCCGACGCCCTTTCCGTTCATCCATCAAGACCCAATCGGCCTGTAACTCGCGAGCCAAAACGATTGTTTCAGCTTCGCCCAAATCTAATTCGTCTAAAAGTACATCAACGGCTAATCGATCTTGGACTTGAACTACTTTGATCCACGGAGCTTCGGAGACTTCCCGCTTAGCACCGCCTGTTTCACGACCTGTAACGACCGCTTCATCATAGACAGCTTGGGCGATATGTATCTCACCAAACAAACAGTGCAGCACATCGAATCGCTGAATGGTTGCCAAACCGATCAGCGGCGTAGTATTGGAAACCACAATCATGCGCGAGTTGGTCCGTTCAGTTGGTCAACGGTGGCCAGCTCTTCGGCGAGTTCATTGGGTGTATAGTTGATATAGGCCAGGCCACGCGTCCGCAGTAATGCTAAGAACTCGACGCGACTCATATTAAGCAGGCGGGCGGCTTTGCCTGATGAGATATGACCATCGGTAAACAATGACAAGACAAGCCATTCCGTGAGCCGGTGTTCGATCTCACGTTGATCAAGCCCAAACTGGAGCAGCGCACGCGGTATGCGCACTTCAAATGTAGTTTCAGACATGAGCCTTGCTCTTCCACGACGGTGTCTACACTCTTTATCATAGCACAAAGTAGCTTTCACGCAAAGCTGGCACGGTGACATGCACAAAGGCAGGTGAACGCCCTGCCGCTGAGCTGCGCCGCACCACTAGATCGGGAAAGCACTTGGGTCAAAGCTGGCTTTCAAAAATGCCACGATCTTGCTCGCCGCTCAACAATATTCCGAAATAGCTGGGCCTTCAGTTGTCCCACGCGGCTGACCATCAAGCGCTGGTGTGCGGTGAACAACTTGCCGGGGCGCGCATAACTGACAATGTGGAGCGAGCCAGTCGCAAAATCATCGTCCGCGAGGGGGAGTGCGCGTGGATCACCATAGGGGGTACTGGTGATCTGGCACAGAATCCAATCATCCCGGCCGATGTCAGCCTGGACGATCGCCGGGCGCAACTTGGCCTGCGATAAATCCGAAAAGGGAAAGGGCGCCAAGACTATGGCGCCCTCTGTTGCAACCGCTTGTTGGGCGCTGTACCCACCATCACTTTAGTGGGCTAATCTCATTTCCGACAACCCAGTAGGGTCCCAGGCACCTCCCTGGCACTGTCTGCTTTAGGCGCTCGTCCAATTGCCTAGTCTCACCTCCACTAAGGCGTACCATTTCTCCAATGTGCAACGTCACCTCCTTGCGATCTCCGGTGACAGTGCCAATTACGATTTGGACAGTGTCGTTCTTGACAGCCAATGCAAGATCAGCCGGCCACACGAGCAAATAACTGGTATCACTATCTCTATCGTTCACCCGAAGGCACCCATCAACTTCGACTAGTTTACCTATAAGTTCGGCTGGCCAGTACGTAGCCACAACTTGCGGCGTCATGGCAATGTTAGACGTTGGCCGACTATTGCACGCTGTCGTTGCAAGTAGCACGCTGATAAACATGAACCATATGGTTGATCGTGTAACTTGTCGGATACGTAAGTGCTGAAGTATTTGAAACCCGCTCAGAGAGTTGGGGGCAGGGAATGACATACTTGCCTCCTCGGTAAGATTGTTAGGCAGTCTCCTGAAGGCTTGAAACCTTCGGGAGATTGCCCTTTTTCACTAATGGTGCGCGCACTCTTGTTCAGTTCGTCAACACGGTTAGGCCAAGAATGTTGTAGATTTGATCCACGGGCCCGTAGATTGCATACGGATTGCCGTTGCTCAGGGTGCAGGCAGCTATAGTGGTTCCATAGGCAGTGTTGTTCCAGAACCAAGGACCGCTGCTGTCCCCTCCCTGCAGGGTCATATTATCAACGCGAACATTAACCCCGTCTTGACTCGTAGTAGCGATAGTGCCACACGCATAGCCTGTGGTCTTTCCATACTTGCAGACCCGTTCGCCCACCGATTGATTGGCTCTGAATTTTACGCTAAAAATGTAGCGGTTGTACGTCCCATCGAAAATCAAGTTTCTTACCGTGAAACCCGGTGCGGTATGCCACTGGATATCATAAATGCCTCCGCTGTCTGGTGTTCCACTCTGGAAAGGAAGATTTACGCCGTTATACGACTGGGAATTGTTACAATGACCAGCTGTCGTGATTCCCTTTGTTCCACTAGAGTTCCTTACCGAGAAACCACTTGTGCAGGTTGTTAGAGTCAATCCTCCAAAGATATCGCTAACTTTCCTGGGCATCTCGTTGACTTTGAGGACCACGACGTTGGCCGGCAAGCGTAGACTTGCTTTCTGCAAAGCCGTATCGAGTTACACTGGGTCAAGCACATACAACTCTGCACGATTTTCGAGCACATTTATCCCGGAAGACGCTGGTATGTTTAGTGTACCTGCTATCTGTGCCGCCTGAGCCCGAGCGGATTCGAGTTCGTTGACTGTCACACGTGCCGCATGGATCTCAACCACGCTAGCAAGCGGTCCGTGTGCGATATAGGAACGGATCGTCACTTCGCCATCACGAGTGAATTGCACAATTACGCGGTACGCGGGTTGGTGCTGAATCCACAGTCCTGCAAAAGTGTCTCCCTCGTTAGCAACTAACGTGGCGTTCAAATTTCCAATCTCGCCCTGTAGGTGCAACCGGCGAACGGCTTCGTCCAGATCAACTCCCATGGTAGTGGCGTACGCGTACGCATCCTTCATCAAAGCTTCGTTCTCTTGGGCAATAGAAATCGTCCCTTGTGGACCTTGAGCAAAGGATGCGGATGCGAAGGGAAGGGTAGCAAGGATGGTGAGCGCGATGACCCAAGCGTATACACGGCGTAGGGAAAACATGGCTTGACTTCTTTCTGGGCTGTTCGCATCTTGCCCTAGATTGACGGTTGTTGTAGATACGGTATTTCGTTTCAATGGCTGATCAAGAATTCTCAAACATCAAGCATCACTCCTTTCTGCCAGGCTAGGCGTAGTGACAACCAGCCGCCCAACGGTCAGGGTTTAGCCGCCGCTTCGCGCCCCAATGGTACAGACTTCAGGTCAGAGTCTGGCGCTGAAATCGCTCCAAACCTGGCGCGAAGCAGTCGGCTACAACCCGTTGTTAGGCGGCAACGCCGTTTTCATCGTGAGGTAGACGGCTGTTCTATGGATATTCTTGCGCGATGATCTGCTTTATGATGGTATCAAGCGTCGGAATCTTGTTGGTAATCACATCCCACACAATGTCATAATCGACACCAAAATAGCCGTGAATTAGGCGATCACGCATCCCGGCAATCGCACGCCACTTGATCATGGGGTATTTCTGCCGGAGCGAGTCAGGGATGTGTTTTGCCGCTTCGCCGATAATCTCAATACTCCGAACATACGCGCGCTTGAGCGTCTCATCGCGTAAGAATGTTGCTTTATCCAGGTTATTGGAGCTCCATAAAAGATAGTCTGTCTTATCGAGGATATGTTGGAGGTATTCACGCACTGACAGGCGCATATTCAACCTCGCGCAGAATATGCGGGCCGATGTACGGACTTAATGACTCAGTCGTAATCAAATCAACCTT
>JANWVZ010000236.1 GCA_025056555.1 Gemmatales bacterium
TAGACAAAATAAGTGCCACTACGGTATCAGGGGGTACTGCACCTGATTGTCTCAGGGAATCTACGTAAGCTGATGAGGCTTCGATTGGGGAACGCTAAGGTGGTTGCGGCTCGGCTGCGGCCGATAGTCTAATGTTTCTTTCCTTCCCAGAGGTCTTTGAGATCTTTGAAGCGGTCGGGGAATGGCTTGTTCGGCTTGAAGGGGAGTTTCGGGGGCTTAAGTTTATCTGGTTTGCGTGGCATCTCTTGATTAGGCTTGCCCATGGGTTTCGCAGGAGCCACGACGGTCTGGTTCGGAGCGGTGGGAGGGGGGGTTTTGTTTTCAGGCTTGCTCAGTACTACGAGTTGGGGAGCACCGCGTTCGAAAGCGGCTTCAATAGCTGCGATACCCTCGTCCAATTCTGTTAGGGCAGCTGACCAAGCGGCTCGCACAGCGGTGGGCAATTCCGCGTCATCTAACTGCAAAATCGCGAGCAAATCTGCCAAGCGTTGCAGGCCTTGATTCCACCCTTGGCGTCGGGGGCCTATCTCGGCCTGAGCGCAACGCTCCGAAGCGGGCCAATTCGCTTGCAGCGTATCCTGGAGCAAGCGGTTCAAGTACCGCGCCAATCGTATTGACACTGAAGATGGCCCGGCGCCGCATACCACGGCTAATCCGCGGAGCAGACCCTCGGCCAGATCCATGGTTAGATGTAGACGCAGGAGCGGATCATTCACTTCGGCCAGGCGGAGCGCGCAAGCAAGCGTTAAGTCCCAGAGTTCCCAGCGGATGCTGGACATCAGCAGGTGCGCGCTGGGATTTTCCGGCGCAAGTTCCTCGCTCCCACTCTCTGCAATAAAAACAACGCTCCACCACTGCTCCGCGTTGGCGCGGAGTTGTGAAAAATCGTCGGTGGGCTTGTTACTCAGCAGTGAATCTCCTACGGTATGGGCCGGCGAGATAACAGGTGTTCTCGATTCGGCACCCTGGGAGCGGTTTCGGCCATCAATAGCGAGCTTTCGCAAGGCCGCTGCCGCTTGTTCCGCGCAGGTGGCGAAATGATCTAACTTTTCGGCCATTACCATCGGACGATTGGCCATCCGTCGCCGTGCCCGCTCCGCTAGTGCCGAGAAACGGTCCGCCTCCTCGCGCAGCCGAGCAATTCCTTCACTGTCGGGGACTCCCTGACACAACCACAACAGCAACTTGACACCGCGCTCAAACTGCTCCGTTTGTCGGCTCATCAGATCGGAGACTTCGATTTCTACCTGCCGCATGATCTCTTCACCGAGCAGCGCAGTAAGTCGGCTTACGTGACCGAGTCGTTTTTTGTTCTCCGTGTCTCGAACCAGGGGCAGGGCAGAGTCCAAGGCCAACCATAAACCTTGCGTGTCTGCGCGAGCACGGGCGAGCAAAGTTTCGGTGTCGAAAGGCGAGACCGGCGTCGGACTTGTCTCTGAGAATGTTGGCAAGCCGGCCGGCAAGGTCGTTCGGGGCTTTGCTTCCGTCACCTCCGACTGCGTATAGGTGCCAGATACGTCAGGCTTACGCGGCAGAGGCGTTGAATCCTGGATTGCGCTCGTCCCCGATAGGCGCGCTGACTCGTGGGACGGACGAAAGGCACCCGATGATATTTCGGTACTCGTGACCGAACCAAGTGCAACCTCATCCCCTGCGCTATTGCCACTAACTGTCCAACGCCACACCATGAACACTCCCGTAGGGATGCATACCAAGGCAATTGTCAGAATCAGCCACCAGTGCAAACCTTGTCGGAAGCGCCTGCCCTGGCAGGACTCGAGTCCACGCGGCTCGAAAGGCGCTGGCTCGTTCACACTGGGGCGGGCAGGTTCACCAACAGGTACGAAACCGTGCTGCCGAAGGAAACTTTCCAATCTCGGACTGTCGTTTGCGGTCGGCCCGGCAGCGAGTACGGACTCCAGGCGCCATAAACGCCGCCAATGTTGCTGGCACCGCGAGCAGTGTTGCAAGTGTTGGGCCACCTTAGTGGGTAATGGTTCCAGAGCTGCGCTGCCAAGTAGCCAGGCAAGTACTCTTACACATTTCACGGACTTTTCCTCGCAGGGGTATCACTGGCTTCAGGTTGCGTCGGACTTTGATCAAGCCCTGCCTCGTCAGACTCCGCGTCCAGCCAGGCACCGACCATACGCAACAATAACGCGCGAGCGCGGAAGACGCGCCAGCGTGCTGTTTCTTCAGAGATGCCCAGCAAGTCGCCGATTTCTCGAAAGGAAAGCTGCTCCTGTGCCCGCAGCAACAAGGCCATGCGGTAGTCCAGAGGAAGTCGCACCACAGCTTGCCAAAGTCGCTCCTGAAGTTCCTGCCGGACGACATGATCGAAGGGATCAACAGGCGATCGCAGACCTGCCCACGACTTGAGTCGGCGCTGCTGCACTTGCTGACGGCGTCGCCAATCCACCAATGCGTTAGCTGCGATGCGGTATAGCCAAGCACGAAAATTATCCGCTTGGCCCTGCATCGTTTTCAAATTCGCCCAGGCTTTGAGAAATACTTCCTGCGTCAGGTCTTCCGCCACGGCAGGCTGGCCAGTACACCCGGACAGCCAGCGCAAAACCCGAGGCCAGTAGCACCGCACCAGGGCACCGAAGGCTTCCCGGTCGCCCGCACAGGCACGCCGCAGCAATTCCCCTTCGCTCACCGTTTGCACTGCGTTCCCCGCTGAGTTAAAACGCATTACGGAGCAATTCGTTGGCGCAGATTTCTTCTGGGAGCCCGCTTATCTCTGTCGTGCCAGCTGAAGATCAGTTGCTCCGGCCGCGCTGTCAGGCAACTAACTACCGTGGGGCGATTCGCCGCTGGCTACCACCAAGTGCCCCTGATGAACGCCCTTCAGCGACTGCAATTCATCCGCCACTCGACGTAATTGTCTTGCGGAACCGCGCAGGACAATCACCTCCAGACATCGGTCATGATCCAAATGTACGTGGAGAGTGGACACCACTTGCTCCGCGTAGTCATGCTGCAAGTCGAGAAGTCGCGATACCAGCTGACTGCGATGATGGTCGTACACTAGTGTCAGGGTCGCTGTGACTTGTCGTTCATCAGCTTGCCAGGACTCCTGGGTCAGTTTCTCACGAATCAGGTGGCGCACTGCCTCGCTCCTTGTCGGATAGCGATGGGCCCGGCAGTAGCCGTCGAACTGTTCGAGGAGTTCCGCTTCCAGCGAAACCGAAAAACGCACCACCTGCGCCACGTCTTCTCTCCTGGCATTATCAGTTCGTACCTGCCCAAGGTCAGCTACTTTAGACCTATATCCCCTTAGTTACGCGACAAGCTCACTTGCAACCCGCCGAAGCATATTACGGATAGCACTTTTCGTATTACTTTGCTCTCATATAAATGCGAACAAATGGGTAAGACCAGTACCAAGAGCTGCATGGCATCTGAGCGTATGGGGGCATGTTCGACGATGCGCCGAACTCTTCTCCTTCTAAGCGTGTGGTGGGTCATATCAGACTCAGCTGCTGCTCACGACCTCGGTGCCCAGGTGCGCTTGATGGACAAACACTTGGAAGTGGAAGCCTATTTTGATGATGGTACATGGGCGCGGCATGCGACGGTCGAGTTAATTCGCCCCATTGACCGTGTGTCTGTCGCAAGAGGTCGCACCAATGAGAAAGGACGCGCCTTGCTTCCACGACCTTCTCCTGGCCAGTACCTCGTTCGGGTCAACGCTGGAGCTGGACATGTCCATGAGGAATTGATTAGTGTGCCGGCTGCGAATTCACCTCGAGCTGAAGTATCATCCCCTACTGACGCGTTAGCCCCTGAAGCATCCGGAGAAGCCATCGTTCTCAGCAGTGGCCCTTCCTACGAAGAAAAGACGCGTTTTCCCTGGTGGAAGCTGCTCTTGGGTCTGTTGGTGCTCGTGGGCTTGGCTACAGGTACATGGTTCATACTACGCCAACGTCCTGTTCATCAAAGTACGGGCTGAGTCGGCTCATGGCTTCGCGTCGCTGTCCATCATCAGGGTGTTTCGGCAATATTTTTCTGGTGTCCCCCCTAATCCTGAGCAAGTTTGGGCCGTCCACGCCATGTGCAAAGCCTCCTGGATGCC
>JANWVZ010000237.1 GCA_025056555.1 Gemmatales bacterium
CATAACCCAGCCGACAACCGCCAACACAGCGCATAAGGCTGCGGTACTTTTCGTTCGCCTGTCCCAGCGTTTTCCGATCATCGCCATTCCCCCCAACTGACCGCTTCCGTGGTTAACAACACCAAGCCCCCGTTCGGGTTCCGACTACGATCATAACATGGTCGTCTTAGAAACCGATGAGAAACGCCCTCGGGCAGATGTTTAAGTGGGAGGGGCGCTCATGATGTCGGGCAGGATTCGCGACGCGGAGTCTCCGTGGGCACCGGTCGCGCCGTAATTTGGCGGATGGCAAGCGGGAGAAATTCGGGCAAGTCGCTGGCCATCAGGCCGATTTCGCCCTTTGCCTCGCGGGCTAAGTCGCCGGCACGACCGTGCAGGAAGACGGCCAGCTGAGCCGCGGTGAATGGTTCGAGCCGCTGAGCCAGCAACGCGGCGAGCAGTCCCGTGAGCACATCGCCCGTACCGCCGCTGGCTAAGCCCGGATTTCCCGTCGTATTGCGATAGAGCCGCTCCCCGTCGGTTACCACTGTGCCGTGTCCTTTGAGCACGACGATCACGCGATGACGGCGGGCAAATTCCGCCGCGAATTGCTCACGCTGAATCTGCACCTGCGCTGTGGTTGCGCCCACCAGACGCGAAAACTCACCAGGATGCGGCGTAATAATCCGCGGTGCCGGTGCTTGAGCCAGGGCCTCGATGCCTGCTTGAGCGAGATTATTCAGCCCATCGGCATCCACTACCAAAGGTCGGGGCAGTTCGCTGACCAAGCGTGCGACCAAGTGTTGCAGGCCACAGCTTTGACCCAGCCCAGGGCCGAGCGCCACCACCGTAGCGCTGCGGGCTAATTCCCAGATCATCTCCAGCGCTTGGTAGCTGATCCGCCCATGTTCATCCTGCGGCAAAGCTGCGGTGAGGTAACAGGGGTTAGCTCCTGCGACGATCGGTTGGATTTCGCGGGGCGTCGCTACCTGCACTAGACCCGCGCCGCCGCGCAGTGCGCCCAACCCGCAGAGCACTGCCGCACCGCTCATGCCCCGGCTACCAGCGACGATCAGCACGCGGCCAAAGGTGCCTTTGTGACTATCGGCAGGTCGAGGCGGGATGAGCGGTAACGTCTCGATCCGCCGAAGAGCCGTCTTATGCTCCGAATTGCCTGATTCTTGGCTACGTGTCATGGTCGCATTTCCTGCATTTGAGCCAACACGCTCATAGCTTACGAAACCGACGAGTTCCTTAGCAAGTCAGAGCAAACAGAAGCGTCGTTAGAAGCGTCAGAGCGATCATAGCTTATGAAACCGACGCGTTTCTTCACAAGGCTGCCGGAGCAGGGCTAGGTTTTCGGATGGGGACTTTCTTGAGGCGGTAACAGGGGCGGTCGCTGGTAACGCTGCCGAATGCGGTTGAGCAATTCCAAGACTCGAGGCTGACCGAGAAAGCGTTTTTCCAGGTAGCGCTTGCCGGGGAACTGCATAAGCATGAGTCCCAGCACGATTGTCAGGAAGCCTTGTCCTGGAATGCCCGGCAGGGAAAGGAAGATCCCCACCGCGACGAGGATCAGTCCGAGCACGTTGCGTGCTAAGCCAACTACTAACAGCGTGTGCCAACGTTGATTTCCCGAATTATTTCGGGCTGCCGAGTCGCGAAAGTAATCGGTCGGCAAACGTAGGATGACCCAGGTCGCTAAGGCCAGACTAACGACGAAGGAAACCACAAACACCACGAAACCAATGGCTAAGTCCCACCAAAGGTTCGACGCTGACCAGCTCCAGTCCGTAAAAAAACTAGCCGTCATGCTCGGCCCAAGTATCCGCCCGCGGGGTATGGTTTTTACCTTTCGCCGCGATGGCCCCCCCTTCGGGTGGGAAAGTAGTACGAGCCACTCGTGATGGGATCACGGTGCCGCAGCTATATCGTTGTGCTATTGTAAAAGGCAATCCCCTCGGTACGAAAGGAGAACGCCATGCCAACTCGGGAAAATTCATCGTTGCCTCACCGACTGCTTAGCAAACTCGGGTGCACGCGCAGAGAATTTATGACCGCGGCAGGTGGCGTATGGTTAGGTACTTTGGTCGTTCACCAAAACGGACCTCTTAGCGCCATCGAACCGATCAAACGCACGGGTAAACCCCAAGTGCGTGTGAGCTTGGCGGGATACAGCCTACGCGAGCACTTTCAAGGCAAACGGCAACCCGCGATCACTTTGGAAGACTTCGCCGACTTAGCCGCTTCCTGGGGCTTCGACGCTATCGAGCCGACGGCTTATTACTTCAAAGACACCACCCCTAATTTTCTTGCCCGCTTGAAAGCCCGCTGCACGCGCTTGGGACTCGACATCAGCGGAGGCGCTGTGGGGAACAACTTCTGCGTCGCCGACCCGCAGGCCTTGAAGAAACAGATCGCCGACGTCAAAGCATGGATCGAACGATATTCGCTCCTGGGCGCCAAGACGATTCGCATCTTCGCGGGCAGCGTACCCAAAGGGGATACCGAGGAGAACGCAAGGCGCCGATGCGTGGAAGCTATTCATGAATGTTGCGACCACGCCGCTCGGTACGGTGTCTATCTGGCGCTGGAGAATCACGGTGGCATCACCAGCACGCCCCATCAGATGCTTGCTCTCATCCAAGCGATTAATCACGATTACTTCGGCGTCAATCTCGACACCGGCAACTTCCACGGCGAAAATCCGTATGCGGAGCTGCTGCAAATCGCCCCCTATGCGATTGTGTGCCAAGTGAAGACGGAAATTTTCCGCACGCAGAATGGCAAACGGCTACCCCCTGAGCCGGCCGACTTCAAGAAAATCCTCAACATCTTGCGGAGCGTCAACTATCGCGGTTACATCGTGCTCGAATATGAGGCCGCGGAAGAACCCATGAAAGCCATCCCTCGCTATCTCCAAGAGCTTCGCGCGGCAATTCAAGAGTTAGCCATGGGATAGCTTATCATGGTTCCATCATCCCACCGCTGAGGCTGCTCAGGGCTGATGCTCTCCTTGCGGTTACCTGCCTACTACCCAGTTGCCGTCGTTTCTGAGGCATCGTCGGGACTAGGCAGATCGGCCCCGAGCAATTCTTCCTCCTCGGCTGCAGGAGGCACACGCCCAAGCAGGTGGCTTGGCACGAACCAGATATTAGCGATCAGGGCAGGCACCACCGCACTGCCTATCACTGCCGCGACCAGGTACGAATATTGTTGGGGCGTAACGATTCCGTGGGTCAAACCGTACAGTGCCGAGATGGTGCCAAACGTCAGGCCCGTGGACATCAGCAACGTGTAATACCAGCATTCCTTGTGGTGATTGCGGAAAAGACGAATGGCGGGATAGAGCGCCAGGATCTTCGACACGACTTTACCTCCCAGCAACAACACAAACACCATGGGCGCCGCGATCAGAGAAGGAATGGAAACAAAGGAGCCAGCGCGGAGAAAATAAAACGGTGTCAGAAATCCGATCGTCAAAGTGCGGAGCCGACGGATGTAGAAATGATCGCTGCCTAATGTCCGCGCCAAGACCATGCCAACGACATAAGCCGGCAGCACCGCCTCACTTTCCGCCCACAACGCCAATGCCCCCAGCCCAAACAAAACGAACAACACCCATTTCGTGCGGATGGCTGCGGTGCGATACGCATAAAGCGCTATGAGCCGCTTCGTTACTGCGGGTAACACAAGAAAGGCCGCCAGGCTCACCGCGACGAAAATAAGCGTGCGATAGGTAAACGGCGCGAAAATCAGACCCAGGGCGATGACCGTGGCCAGATCGTTGATAAAGCAAGCGCCCAGGATGCCCTTGCCGTAGTCGGTCTTGTTCAGCCCCGTGTCCAACATGCTGGCATAGACCACGGCCATAGAAGTCGTGGACATGGCAATGCCAGCCAACCAGCTGGCTCGTGTGTCCCAGCCCAGGAGCCAATATGCCAATGCGGCGCAACCGAGAAAAGGCGCAAGAAAACCTAGCAACCCGATGATGCTGACCTCGGCCAGTTTCTCTTTGAGCGAACTGGGGTCGAGTTCAGCACCCGCCAGAAAGGTCAGTACGACG
>JANWVZ010000238.1 GCA_025056555.1 Gemmatales bacterium
GGTAAAGGAAGTGATCGGCTTCATTTGCCTGAAAATAAGGAGCGAACTGGTCCACCTGGGTGATCGCACTGTGCAGGGCCGTCCTGGCCGTATGCCTGGGACGATGCCCCGATGCCCGACGCTCCAAACATGCGCAGGAAAGCGTATCGCGGCAGGGATGCTGTCTGCCATTTGGCACCTCAGAATCGGCATATTCGCTAAAGGTGTCAGATTCACCGTTCCGATACTTGCGCTATGCTGAGGAACATTCCCCAGGGTGATTTACTGTGCCGGCTCCTGGAGACGTGTTCGCTGCGGCAGGAGGTCATCGCCCAGAATGTAGCCAACGTCAACACGCCGGGCTACCAACGCCGGGTCGTCCGCTTTGAAGAAGAACTGGCGAGGCAACTGCGCAGCGCACCGCTGACCGGCCGAGCATCCCCGCTCGCAGTGTCCCCGGTAGTGGTGCTCGATACCCACAACTGGCCTCGGGCTGATGGCAACACGGTGGACCTCGCCCAGGAGATGGGATTGCTTACCAGAAACAGCCTGCTGTACCAGACCTACCTGCAAATCCTGGCCCTGCGGCTGGGCGAGCTGCGCAGCGCCATCACGGGACGCTAAGCGGCGCCCAATGCAGAAACGGGGTATGGAGCCAATGGACTGGGAAAACATTTTTGCGGTCGCACGCATCAGCGCCAGCGGGTTGAGCGCTGAGCGGTTGCGCATGGAAGTCATCGCGAATAACCTGGCGAATGCGTTTTCGACACGGTCCCTGGGCGGCGGGCCGTATCGCCGTAAGGACGTGGTTTTTGAAGCGGTGCTGGGCCAACGGCTGGGTCGGCCTCAGATGGAGGGCGTGCGCGTCGCCGGCATCGAGGACGATATGTCCGATTTTCAGCGCGTCTATCAGCCGGGACATCCCGATGCGGATAATGAGGGCTATGTGTTATATCCGAACGTGATCCTGCCCCTGGAAATGGTGAATCTGCTGACGGCCAGCCGCGCCTATGAGGCCAACCTCAAAGTGCTGCAAACGTTTCGCCAGATGATGGAGCAGGCCTTGATTCTGCTGCGTGGCTGAGGCCGCTATGGAACGCTGAGCTATGCCGGTCGCGGAAATCGGCGGAGTCACCGCTGCCTGGCCCGTGGTGTCCCCTGGGGGCGCGGCGGCGCGAGCGCCCGCGTCCCTGCCCTTTGGCCAGGTGGTGCATCACCTGCTGCAACAAGCCAGCACCACCGCAGCCCAGGCCCATCAGGCGGTTCAAGACCTGGCGGTGGGACGTGCCGAGAACCTGCACGAGGTCTTGCTCAGCGTCGCCCAGGCCGATCTGACCTTCCGCCTGATCCTGGAGATCCGTAATCGCCTGACCGAAGCCTACCAGGAGATTCTCCGCATGCAGGTGTAACCACGGCAGCGCGGCCTGAGACGCAAGCCCGACCATGAACACTTGGCAGCAACTGCGGGAACAAATCAGCCGAATCTGGCAGGGTCTGAGTTGGCCCCGACGGGCTTTGCTGGGGGGTGTCGGATTGGCCCTGGTGTTGGCCTGCATCGCCCTGGTCTATTGGGCCATGCAGCCCGAATATCGAGTCTTATATAGCGGTCTGGCTCTGGAAGATAGTGGCGCGATCACTGCCCGCCTGCAGGCCCAAAACATTCCCTATCGGCTGGAGAATCAGGGGACGACGATCCTGGTGCCCGTATCGTATCATCAACAGGCCCTGGTGGATTTGGCCCGTGCCGGCTTGCCGGCGCGAGGCGGCAAGACCTTCGATGATCTGTTTGACCAGGGCACCCCCTTCGGCCTGACGCCGTTTCTTCAGCAGGTGAACTACCTCCGCGCCCTGCAAACGGAACTGGCGCGCACCATTATGCAAATGGAACCAGTGGCCTACGCGCGCGTGCACATCACACGGCCCGAACCCAGTCCGTTCGTGCGGGAACGTAAGCCGGTGACTGCCAGTGTCCTGTTGCGGCTGAAGCCGGGCATGACCTTGCCGCGGAACACTGCCGCCGCCATTGTCGCCCTGGTCAGCCGCAGTGTCGAGGGGTTGGCGCCCGAACACGTTACCCTGGTAGACAGCCAGGGCCGACTCCTCTCCGAACCCGTCGGCGACGCCGGCTTGTCGGGGAGCCTGCTGGAACGCAAACGCGAATACGAAACTTACCTCGCTTCCGAGGCCGAGAAAATGTTGGCCACGGTGCTCGGACCCGGCAAAGCTCTGGTTCGCGTGAGCGTGGAGTTTAATAACCAGACCCTGACGGAAAAGGCGGAAACTTACAATCTGGAGCAGAAACCGGTGCGCCGTTCGGAAACGGTCAACGAAAAGAGCACCGGTACGAGCGGCACCGCCCGCGGCCCGGCAGGCGTGGCCAGCAATCTCGCTCGGACCGCCGGCGCTGCCTCCCAGACTGCTTCCGAACAGCGCGAAACGGAAACCACTGAATACTACCCTCCTCCGAAAACCGAAATCACGCGCGTTCAGGCGGCGGGGCAAATCGAGCGGCTGACTGTCGCCGTCATGGTCGATCTGTCCGCGCCGACACCGGGCAAACCCCCGATCGCCTTAGCCGACGTCCAGGAAATCGTCAAACAAGCGGTCGGTTTCAAGGCGGGACGCGATGAGATCAAGGTTACACAGGTGCAATTCCCGCCGGCCACCCCCAGTCCCTCCGAGCAGGAATGGTGGACGGCCCAGAACTGGGAGCGGTATCTGGCCCTGGCCAAGGCGATCTCCTTCGGGCTGGTTGGACTGTGCGGGTTAGCCTTCGCCTGGTTACTGCTGCGCCGTGGCAAGACGGAAGCCGCCCCCGCCGCTCCGGCAGTGCCCGGCATCGCCCAGTTGGCGCAACAGCAACCGGAAGTACTGGCCCAGGTCATTGCCCGCTGGCTGGAAGAGGGACAGGCCACGCCTCCCCAGGAAGCAACTACTGCCGCGGCCAGTGCGACTCCGGCGGCCCGCCCGCCTTTGCGCGCTGCCGCGTAACACCGAAGCCAGCTCAGTATTGCGCATTCGGCCTTGGTGCTCGGAACTATGAACGGACTTACCAAAGCCGCTGCTTTGCTGGTAGGCTTAGGCGCCTCTGCGGAGGAGGTGCTCAAACGCTTGCCCGAAGAACAAGCGCAGAGTTTGCGGCAAGCGATGAGCCAACTGCAGCAATCCCCGCAACTGAATCAGTGGCAGGAACAGGCCTTGCAGGAATTGGAGCGGCTGCTGCGCGCGCAGACCGGCAGAAGCGTGTCGCCGACCCCGCCAGCGGAAGCGCCCACCCCATCCTCGGCCGCGCCGTCTGCCCAGACCCCAGAACAAGCAAATCATTCCGAATTAAGGCAGCGCTTGCACCAGGCGCTGCAAGGTCAGGAAGAGCCCAGTGCGGTGCTGCGGGAAGTGCCCGCGGCATTCCTGGCCTCAGCGCTCAGTGAAGAGCAACCGCGGATCATCGCCTTAGTGCTGCATCAGCTCCCACAGGAGCGCGCTGCGGAAGTGCTGCGGCGTCTGCCTGCCGAGATACGCCGCGAGACCTCGCTGCGTCTG
Organism: Gemmatales bacterium; assembly: GCA_025056555.1. Lineage (GTDB taxonomy): Bacteria > Planctomycetota > Planctomycetia > Gemmatales > HRBIN36 > HRBIN36. The sequence continues at coordinate 3,520 of JANWVZ010000238.1, forward strand.
GCCCAAGGGTCAGCGCCCCCCGCCGAGGTGCTGCGGAGCATCGTGCAAGCCGTCCTGAATAAGGTAGCGCGTATCGCGGAACAGCCCGACCTCGCCCTGGCCGACCTCCAGGTGGAACGAACCGCGGCCTTGCTGCGTCAACTCGAGCGCCAGGACCGTAAGGAAGTCCTGGCAGCGCTGGAACAGTCGGACGCCGCGCTGGCCCAGCGCCTCAAAGAAATGCTCTATCGCGCGGAGGACATATTGCGCTTGCAGGATCGTTCCGTGCAGAAACTATTGGCCGAAGTGGACGCGCGCACCCTGGCCCTGGCCGTAAAAGGCTTGGCGGAAGAAGTTCGCGAGAAGATTCGACGGAATCTCTCCCGCCGCGCCAGGGAGGCACTCGACGAGGAATTGGCCTTCCTGGGCAGTGTCAGCTCCGCTCAGATCAAACAGGCGCAGAAGCAGCTCACGGATACGCTGCAACGCCTGGATCTGGCCGGGGAGTTGACTTATGAAGGCGAATAACCGCTC
>JANWVZ010000239.1 GCA_025056555.1 Gemmatales bacterium
TGTTAGAGCGGGTACGGCGTTCTGATGTGAAACGCTACCAGCAGGAAATTAGTGAGATTTTCCAACTCAGTGAAGCTCTCACCGAACTGCGGCTGCATGATGAGCGGCGCTATCAGCTGGAACTGGAGCGGTGGAAAACGGAGAGTAAAGCGTTGGTGCTGGTAGCACGGTTGAGCACCGCCCAGGTTGCCGAGAGGACCGACTTACAAGCCGAGTTGCGCGATTCCGCCAAGCGCTTAGTTGATCTGGACGTCGAACTCCTCCGCTTACGTATCGAGGAGTTAGAACGCGAATTGGCGGAGGCGCGCGAAGAAATGACCCGTGCTGAGGAACGTCGCGACGCTCGTATTCAGGAGCGTTATCAATTCTTGTTCGACCTGGCACGTCGTCGGGGCATGATGCGCTAAGAAGAAGACGCAGGCGCGCTCGCAGTGGTCCCAGTGTCAGCAGAGGATGTTTCCTCGGAAGGGCCGGGTTTAGCGGGCTGCTCAGCAGCGGAGGTTCTTTCGGTCGGGGCCCGATAATAACGTTCTTCCCGCTCCAGCAATATCAATACCATCGAGTAGTCTCCGCCAAAGGGAATTTCGCGGATAGGCCGCCAACCACGCTCCAGTAAATCAGGTAATGCGTGTACCTTTTGCTCAGGCGCCGTTCCGTAAGAAAAGACGCGCCGCGAGCTGACATCATGGCTTGTCCCGTTCCCCGCAAGAATGACATAGCGATAACGCTTCATAGCCGAACCTCCCCGTATGTTGACCGCAAGCGAGTGTCAATGTTCTGATAATGGTTGCGTTTGCCAGGCATAAATCCTTCCGATACGCGCACGTTCTACGGCCCAGATATACGCCAGGTAAAACACGAGACCAAAGGCCAACGTGCTGCCCATGAACCGTAAAGAAAAAGGTAGCCCCATCAGGTAACAGGTTAGCAAACCATCTAGAGTCTTGGGGTAACCGCCCAGGTGCAGGAACGCTTCCGGTCGGAAGGCGAAGGCGAGGCGCTCCAAGTAATTGCTCGGCATTTCAGGAGGCAATGGCACATCCCGACTGGTGAGCCAGGTGCGAAAGTCCACCACCAGCAAAAATAAAATCCCACTGGCCAGACAGGCGCCTAACATACGCCACGCGTTCATCTTGGTTCGTAACCACCACATGCCTACGACGGCCATAGCCAAAAACAACGGATACTGCACTAGCACATGCCCGAAGCCTGGAATCGGTGCCCAACCCATCAGAGTCAGCAATGCATCGCTGACGGCCCACACGGCCAAGGGCAAAGCCAGCGCTTGAACGCGGGAAGCAAACACCGCTCCGCCGAAGACTGCCCCCGCACCTAGCGGTGTCACGTTGAACATGTAATACGCAAGGGCTTGACCATCTAGGCCAAACAGCTTTTCCAACACTCGTGGCAAAGCGTACGGGAGCAAGCGTGTCAACACTAGCAAGCCCACTAAGACGCCCCAGGCGATCCAGCCAAGGTAAAGGCGCTGCGACTGCGGGTGATTCCCCTCTGCACTCGCTAATGTGGTAGGTGCGTCCAAATTGCTGGGATTATTGTTTTTCATAGGCAGAAGGCTAGGGTGATGCACGTCAGACCGGGTTTACCATACTGACATCGTTGCTTTCGATGGCTGGAAGTCGCAATTATCTTACGGCGCTCTCCGGGGCTTACAAATCTGCAGCCTGGTCTGCTGCAGATGGTTCGCCACTCGGTGAATTTGCGGGCCGTGCTTCGACCAAGGTTACCGTGATACCCTCTTGCACGACTGCGCCCTGTTGGTTAATCACCTGCCGCTGCCAGGTAATCAAACCACGTTTCCCACGGCCCCGAGCTTCCTTCGCCAATACCTTGGAACGCACGCGCAACGTGTCGCCAATGAAGACTGGCTGACGAAACTGCCATTCTTTTATTGCCACCAGGGCTAACGTGCGCATCGGTGGGCACTGAACGCTCAACCCACTCGCCAAAGCTAAGGTAAGCAATCCATGCGCGATGGGCCGACCGAACGGTGTACTCTGCGCGTAGTAGTGATCCACGTGAATGGGGTTGAAGTCACCGCTTAGCCCAGCGAAGTTGACAATGTCCGCTTCCGTAACAGTTCGGCCCACTGACTCCCATTCCTGCCCCACCTCCACATCATCGTAATAGAGATGATAAAAAGCGTACATAATAATCAATCCAAGCTCATCCAGTTCTTGGAATCTGATGTTCCGAAAATGGCGTGGATGAACGGGCAGAATCCACCGCTTACCTGCCCTTCTCATGTAGTCTATACAGCGCAGCCCTCTGAAAAGTTTTCGAGGAAGTCTACGAACGATCTCAATGGTCCGAGATCATATCTGAGCAACGTTTTGACTCTCTATCCAACGTGAGAGTCACAAATTTGTCTCGAGTGGCGCTATTGCAGCCCAAGCGCCAACTTGAATACCACAGAGAGCGACACCCATAAAGGTAGGCTTTGTCTTCAGGAAAATGGACAAGTCCAGGCGGATAAAAACGTACCGCGAAAACCTTATAGTTGCCGCCGTTTCCTGCCGCGTTAAAAAACTGCCCTCCATAAAGCATTACCCGCATGTCGCTCCAGGGTGAAGACATGTGGGTTGAAGCGTCTGCTGAGAGCTTATGCCTATATGGACGGGTCGGGGCGTTCCCGATGATTCAGCAAAGAGCCAACCTTACCCTTGTATGAGGCTGAACAATGGGCGGGTTTAGCTTCTGGCGGATCTGTATCTCCGTTGAACTGAACATGCACAGTTTCGTCGGGGCAGTTTCGTGCAAAACAGGCTTCTCACAGGTTGTCTAACAAATCGTAAAGACGCAGGTGATAGGGTCCTAGTTTACCGCCATAATTACCGGCGCTTATCCGCCGTATGCCAGGCTGGCAAGCCGCCATTAAGCCTACTCGCATTGCCTGGCGCACCGCGGCTTCACTCAGACCATCTATGACGATCTCATAAACGCAATTCACCCCCTCCGGTAATGCAGTCATGACCATGCGACGCAGCGTCGGGCAATAGGCTTCGTTAGTGCTGGCCTTCAGTCTCTTGTAACGACTGCCCACTTTACTGCCGCTGCGGACAATGCCTCCTGGGAACGGTAAGATCACGTCCGGTAGCTGTCGAATAGCCTGGACTGCAGATTCAGCGGCGGCCAGCGTAGCTTCTTGGCTTTCGCCAAGGATCAGGAAATTACCCCCGGCCACTCCCTTAACCGTGCCAAAGAAGTCTTCACAGATAAACTCCCCTTCCATGACTGGGATTCGCCACAGACGACGACGTAACCGTGTTTTCAACTGGCCCAGGCTCGTCCAAGGAGGCGGTTGTTCGGCGCACGGCTCAAGAACCTTGCTTATCTGCCAACCGTCTCCAAAATATCGCAGTTGACCGCCAATGCGCATGACTTTATCCGGCACCAAAGGCAACCCGTTGTAGCAGGCGGTCGTCGGACATGTCAGTATGCACTGGCCGATACGATTTACCAGCGCCTTTTGCAAAGCGTCCCGACTGAAGGCGAAAAACAAGAGCGATACCCCCACTCGTCCATCGGGCGTTTCCTGAGGGGAAAGCTCACGCTCGCACCCCGCTTCGGCGTCGCAGGCGATTACCGACGTTGCGTATCCTGTAGCCAGCTGCGCCGCTATGCGCGCCCAATACGGCGTGGCCGCGGTCACTATCGCCCGCCCTGCCGTCATCGGAAAGGCCTCGGCAAAAGTATCCTCGATTTCTACACCGCGATAAGTCCGCATAGTGATTCTCGTCCTATTGATAAGCATGCAGTTTGACCAATGGCAGCCTTATTTTCATGATTCAGTCGCACTTCCTGGAAAGTCTAATCCATCCCGCCAGAGCGCACCCGATGGTCCATTGCAGCCATTCGCTTTAGTAAGCGGATGCATCCTGAAGGGCAAGGCGGAGCAACCAGGGCCTGTACTGAATGCTCGCATCCCCAATGCCTTAGTCACATCGCGGGTTAGACAATGAACGGGAAGCTCTCAGTGTGGTGTTGCATCACCGCATCCCCAATGCCTTA
>JANWVZ010000023.1 GCA_025056555.1 Gemmatales bacterium
GGAGGACGCCCAAACCATTACGGTCCGCCGTGAAAATAATGTCCTCGAAACCGTGCAAAAGACTAATATCGAGGACATGAAGATAGAGACGCGCTCCCTCATGCCAGAGAACTTAGATCAGAATATCACGGAGCAAGAGTTTCGTGATTTAGTAAGTTATCTGCTCGCCAGTCCGTTTATTACTGAAGTTTATGTTTCCGCACCGACGCGCCCAGATTCCGCTAAGCTGGAGACCTGGTGGAAGGGAACTAAGCGGCCCGTCGAGGATAAGTCTCTAGCTTGGGAAACCCCTGCGGTTGGACCGGCCGGGCGAATCCCTATTCCTTCGGCGAAATATGATTTAGCAGGACGTGATGTGAGTTACGTTTACGCCGAAGTCGAAAATGAGCAAGCGATCAAGACGGAATTACGATTGGGCAGTATTGTTGCCTGTCGAGTTTGGATAGATGGAAAACTAGTGCTGCAGAAGTCTCAACCTTCTAAGCAGGCCCAGATTGATGAACTAAGTGTCCCCGTGCAGCTAGCACCGGGACGACATCGCATTCTTATTGAGGCCGTTTGTTTAGATCGGCTCGGTGAACTTTACTTGCGCTTTCATGATCCCCATGCGCAGATCAAGCAGGTACCCGTTACACCCGTCTCGGCTAAATGACTTATAATTCGACTTACTTCTGACCAGCTTATCGAAGTCCACAGCAAGAATTAGAAGCAACGACCGTTTACAAAAATGCCTTGATTATGTGGTGGCGCAATGGTGTAGGAGTACTGTCGCTCTGGTTTGGAGCCATATAGCTGGGAGCACGGTTATAACGCCTGCCCCCCAGTTTGGCCCAAATTACCTAGTCGCGGAAGCTAAGTAGCGTCAGGAGTGTGTAATAGGCGGTGGTCCTGTAAACTTGTGGGCGTGCAAGCCGTGTAACGGGTCTCGCATGGGGACCTTGTGGTGGTACCATCTGCGAGCATCCGTGTAACCTGCAGTTTAGTTATTGACTATAAGCGCCTAAGCGGTGGACTTTCTCCCTGCAATCGGGGGAGTACATCGAAAAACTAAATCGCAGAGTACGCAGATGAACACAGAGGAAACAGAGAAGAGTTGGCGTATGTTTAGATCGAGAAAACTTCTTTGCGGCCAAGATAAGCAACGTGGCAGCGAACGGCACTTGCATGTCCGTACTATCTGCCCCCAGTTGTCTAGTCTGCGGTTTCAAGACCATCCAGTATCCGTTCGAGGCTAAACTGAACCTGAGGGTTTGCGCCGGAGTTTGATACAGGCCAGGCAACTGTAGATTGGGCAAAGGGTTACACATGCGCAGCCGTGCGAAACAGCACGGCACGGCATGATAATAGTCGTAAGCCCGATTGCCGTAGTTGGAATGCATGAAAGTCCGCTGGCAACGGCGTGCCGGTTCGGTTGAGGCTCCGCAGAACCCCGACCCATGGAGCCGCGGAACTCGGAAGCCGATTTCCTGGCCGGGCGCGGAGCGAATCGCAGTGACGGTGCTCTTCTGCACTGGGGCGGATCTTCCCTTTCGCAGCGAGCCTGCGACAATGGTATCATTGTCGCTCTTCGAGGAAAGCAGACCTACTGGCAGCAGGATGGAACCATGTACCTGATTTTCGCTTTACACAATCATCAACCTGTCGGCAATTTCGGATTCGTTTTTGAACAAGCGTATCGCGATGGCTACCAGCCCTTCCTGGAGTTGATGGAGGCCTATCCCGAGGTGCGTTTCTCGCTCCACATCAGCGGTTCGTTATTGGAGTGGTTGACCGAACATCGGGCAGATTATCTTCAGCGTTTGCGAGGATTGGTGGCGCGCGGCCAGCTGGAAATTCTCGGCGGGGCCTACTTCGAGCCGATTCTGGCTATGTTGCCGCGCCGCGACCGTCTCGGACAGCTTCGCCATTATCGGCAGCATTTGCAGCAGCTTTTTCAGACTGAGGTTTCCGGGGTCTGGCTTGCAGAGCGTGTCTGGGAGCAGGAACTGACCAGCGACTTGGCCGAGGCCGGGGTTACCTTTACGCTGCTGGATGATTTTCACTTTCGCCAGGCCGGCGTTCCCGAAGAGGAGCTCTGCGGCTACTTTCTCACCGAAGACCAGGGTAACCTGGTGCGCCTTTTCCCGATCAGTGAGCCCCTGCGTTACCTGGTTCCGTGGAAGGAGCCTGAAGCAAGTATCGAGTATCTACGCCAGCTTCACCAGCGCAATCCGGAAGCGATAGCGGTATGCGCTGATGATGGCGAAAAATTCGGAGTCTGGCCGGAAACCCATGAGCACTGTTATACGCGCGGCTGGCTTCGCCGCTGGTTCGATTTGCTGATGCAGAACCGCGATTGGCTGCACCTCACGAGCTTTGAGCACGTGCTCAAGTCCCAGGCGGCGCGCGGGATTGTCTATTTGCCGGATTGCAGCTACCGAGAAATGACTGAATGGGCCTTGCCACCCACTTCTCAGCGGACTTTGCTGGAGTTGCGCCGCCAACTCGAACATGATCCCTGTTGGCCGCAACTGCGGAGTTTCATCCGCGGCGGATACTGGCGTAACTTTCTGGCACGTTATCCTGAGGTGCGCGAAATGTACGCCCGCATGCGGCAAGTCAGTCAATTAGTGGCTCAGGCCGAAAAGCGCAAGGCTGAAAAACTCTCTCAGGCGCGACTTGACCTTTACCGCGGTCAGGTCAACTGTCCCTACTGGCACGGTGCCTTTGGCGGATTGTACCTACCACACTTGCGCCAAGCGGTCTATTTCCACCTCCTCCGCGCGGAAGCCTCCTTGCGCTCAAGCAGGGGCCTTGAGCTGATTTGCGAAGACCTCAATTTAGACGGTCGCGAAGAAATATGCTTGGCGAACTCGTACATGCGGCTCTATCTCGCTCCTCATCAAGGGGGCATGTTATACGAATGGGATATCTTTCCTTTTTGCCATAATCTCTTGGCCACACTGTCGCGCCGACCGGAAAGCTATCACTATACCATCCTGGAAGCGGCCGGCGTTACCCAAACGGGCAGTTGGGGAGCACTTCACGAGCAAATCAAATTCAAGCAGCCCGAACTGCATAAGCTCCTTTATTATGATCGCTACCCGCGAAAGAGCCTGTTGGAGCATTTCTACTCACCTGATACCACTCTGGAGCACTTAGTCCGCCTCGAAGATCGGGAACTGGCAGACCTGGTACACGCGCCCTGGAGCTGGCGGTCCACACGTGCGCGGCAGCGCTGGCAATTGACGCTGGAATGCCAGTCCCTGTTACTCAACAGGCCGGTTCACCTGGTTAAAACTCTGACTCTGGCCCGCGAAAGCCAAGCCTTGGAAGTGGAATATAAATGTGACAATCTTCCGGGCGGCACCTATATCTTGGCTTCGGAGTGGAATTTTGCCGGCCTGGCGCCCGATGCCGAGGACCGCTATTATTGGCAGGGTGAGGGTCAGCGCCTCGGTCGGCTGGGGCAAAGCTTGGATCTGCCGGAAACAACTTGCTTTGGTTTGGCAGATGAATGGTTGGGGCTTCGTATCGCTATGACCTGTGAACCACCCGCTGCGATTTGGGCCTTTCCTATTCAGACAGTCAGTCAATCCGAAGGTGGCTTTGAGCTGGTTTATCAAAGCTCCGCTGTCCTGCCCCATTGGACTTTGCATGTGCCCGAAGGCGCTTCCTGGTCTGCGAAACTGAGCTTTCAAATCTCGGACAAGTCATCGCATCGGTAACAATCGGATCGTTCCGCATGGCCCTCGGCTGTGGCTTGCAAGCAGCTATACCTTACAACTCCGATGCATGAACCGGCTGCCCCGGCCATGCATCGGGTTCCGAACCCGTCTGCCTCTGCCTTCAGCGTTTTTCCGAGGAACCGATTACAACCGTGCAGCGGCGGCACTAATTTCTTCACTGCTGAGATAAAGAATACCCATTTTCTGCGCATCACTGCGTGCTTGTTCCTGATAGAGCCCAGCCGCGGGCACATCTACACCGGCACTGGCATCGTCGGCAATGATCACCCGAAAGCCAGCCTGGCTCAGATCGCGTGCGGTGTAAAAGACACAAATATTCTTAGCCAACCCACACACGACCACGGTATCTACATGGGCCGCGTGGAGCAAAGCGGGGTAAGCAGGGTGTTGAGCAGTCAATGCGTAAGCATCGCGGTCGCGAAGATAGCCTTTCCGCCAGATCGTATGGAAGCGCTGCGTCCACAGCCCCGGCAGAAACTCTGCGCCGCGCGTCCCCTGCACGCAATGAGGTGGATACAGGTTATCCCGCTGTCCGAGAAAACTGCAATGGTCCGGCGGATGCCAGTCCTGAGTAGCATCTATACGCTCCCAGTCCAAAGCCAGCAAGCGATTAATCGCAGGCACGATGCCCAGGGCGCCCGGCACGGGTAGTTCCTGCGGACATAGCTCACTGAAACCGCACTGGACATCTACCACAATAAGAGCGCTCTTTCGGAAATCAATGTCTCGGCTCATGGTGCTGCCGGTTTGCCAGTACTTGGAAAATCTCCGGCAACTACAATATAGAGCTTCCCAGGAACGAGATACTTCCTCATCGCTTCGTGAATCTGCTGGGGCGTGAGCTGGGCAATGTGTTTTTCCAGCTCTTGATAATACTGCATCGTTCGACCTTCATAGGCCAGCTCTGCAAGGATGTTGGCCAAATTAGCGTCATTGGTGCGCGTCACTCGCTGCTGCTGGAGCCAGCCTTGCTTGGCCCGTTTCACTTCCTCTTCCGTAACCCCTTCCTTGCGCAATTTTTCGATTTCCTCGAGCATCAACGCCTCGACCCGTTCCCGATTCTGGGGATTATAGATGGCATACAGTAAGAAACTGGCGCGTTTGTCAAGCGCCAGCGCATTGAAACGCGAACCGACGCCATACGACAAACCTTCCTTCTCCCGGATGCGGTCGCCCAGCCGCGACGCTAAGGTATTATTGCCCAATATATAATCACCCAGGACTAAGGCGGGATATTCGGGCTCGTTGTCGCTGAGTGGGAAGACTAATCCTGCCATATACACCGCGTTTGCTTTATCGGGGGTGATGATAACCTGCCGCCCAGGCTTGGTGTCCAAGGCCGGCCGCGGGATGCGGGCATAAGGCTGCGGGGCCTGCCATCCGTCGAAGAGGGCGGCCAGCTGAGAGTTCACTGATTCAGGGTCGAAATCGCCGACGAGGGCCAGTTCGCCTGCCTGACTGCCCAAAAACTCCTGATAAAGTCGTCGAATTTCCTCGCCACGCAGGGCGCGCACCCGTGCGATTTCCTCTTCCACCGTGGGCACATAGCGAACGTCGTCCACAGGGTAGGGATTGAGCTGGCGACGCAGGGTACGCAACGCCAGAGCCTGCGGCTCCTTCAGCTGCTCCTCCAAAGCTGCTATATGCTGCCGTTTCAGAATCTCCAATTCCTGGTCCGACAATGCCGGTTCGCGCAAAATGTGGCGCAGCAGCTCCAGCGCCCGCGCTAGATTAGGTCGAGTCGTCTGCATGGTTACGGTAACTTGGCCGACGTCGCTGGAGATGCTCAGCCGCGTGCGGGCTTTATCCAATTCGTCCTGAAGCTGTTGATAGCTCAGGGTGCGCGTTCCACGCCGCATCAATGGGCCTAGAAAATCGCTCGCGGTACCATAAGGTTTCAGAGTTTCCGCCGTGCCGAAACGCAAGCGCAGCGTGAGATGAACCGTTTGCCCACGGGTTTTCTTAGGCAAGAGCACGCCCTGGATGCCCTGCCACTGCTTTCGCTGGACACGTTTTTCGATGTTTTCCGGGCTGACATCAAAAGCTTCCCCGGCGGTGAGAGTATCGCGGCCTTTATAGTCCCTGACCAGGGCAGCCACGTCCGGAGCCGCAGGGATTGCCACCCGCTCGGGTTGCGCCGTGGGAATGAACATACCGAGTGTGCGATTATTGCGCCGCAAGTACCTCGCAGCCACCTCACGGACTTCCTTCGGCGTGACTTTTTCCACGCGATCCCGGTACACAAAAAACAACCGCCAGTCTCCCTGTGCCGCCCAGTCGCTCAGCTGAATGGCCATACGTTGACTGTTTGTCCAGGCCAATTCCCATTCTCTCAGCAACTGCTGCTTAGCCCGTTCTACTTCCTCATCCGTCGGTGGCTTACTCAGAACGCCCTCCACTTCCTGGAGCATGATGTCCTTTACTTCCTCCAAATTGCCGTTCTTGGGAACGGTTACCAGGATTTCGATGATTCCAGGTTCGCGGAAAGCGTAGGCATTGCCGAAGACACTGGCCGCCTTCTTCGTCTCGACCAGGGCTTTGTAGAGCCGCCCGGAGGGGGTTTCCGTTAATATCTGATTCAACACATCCACCGCGACGAAATCGGGATGCGCTCCGGCGCAAATGTGATAAACCAACCCTACGAGCTGCACATCGCCAACTCGTCGCAGCACAACGCAGCGTTCGCCATCCTGAGGAGGTTCCTCGGTATAAGTATCCGAGAGTTTCCGGGCAGGCCGGGGCAGCGCTCCGAAATACTTTTCAATCCACTGCAGCGCCTTGTTCTCGTCAAATTGGCCTGCGACGATCAGTAAGGCATTATCGGGCTGGTAGTATCGGCGATAAAACTCACGCAGATTTTCCACGGGCACCCGCTCAATGTCGCTGCGATTACCAATAGTGGCTTTGCCATAGTTATGCCACTCATAGGCGACCGCCAGCATCCGTTGGGAGAGGATGTTCGTCGGATCGTTCTCCCCCATCTCGAACTCATTACGCACTACCGTCATTTCCGAGGCGAGGTCTTCGCGGCGAATCAGACTGTTGACCAGACGGTCTGCTTCCAGGCGAATAGCAAATTCGAGGTTGTCGTCGGAAGCCGGCAGTGTTTCCCAATAGTTGGTCCGGTCCACCCAGGTAGTGCCGTTAAAGCGGGCCCCGCGGTCGGCAAGCGCCTTGGGGATGTTGGGATGTGTCGGCGTGCCCTTGAACAGCATGTGTTCCAGCAGATGGGCCATCCCACTTTCCCCATATCCTTCGTGTCGCGACCCAACAAAAACGGTCAGATTCACCGTGACCGTGGGCCGAGAGGGATCGGGGAAGAGCAACACTTTCAGGCCGTTGTCCAGTTGGTACTCTGTGATCCCCTCCACGGTAGCGATTTTCCGCACTTCTGCATGCCCTAATGTCGGCGCGAGTCCCACCCACATTGCTACATAGGCGCAGCCCAAAAGCCACCACCTGGGTCGCATCGCGTTTCCTCCTCGTTGGCTAAGCCATGGATCAACACAGGCCTATTGCAGCAAATTGTAGGGATTTTGCGATGCCAACTGCAGCGGATGACGTCGCCCTGCTCTCAGCGGCGCTGTATCCGAACAGGAATGCGTACCAGGCATGCCTCGGGTTCGGCAAAGTAAACACGCAGTTCCGTCAGCGCACTGTCCCCCGACCAGCTTCCCGGGTGCACGGTTACCCGTAGCGTATTCACTGGGAACGCGCCTTGTGGCCAACTGCATTGTATGCCCGCAGGATCCCATTCCACGCGACTGATACGGCTCGGCCGACCTTGCCTGTCCCGCAGGGTTACTAAACGACTCACGGGTTCGTTGCCAGCCAGCACTATAGTCAGCTCGCTTGGCGCAATTAGAATTGGTGTCTGCGCCAGCCGCCGCACTCGGATCGGCACCAGCAGTTGCGGACACTGAACATCGTTCGTGTGAATGACCAGGAGGCTGTCCTGAACTGGCTGGGGCAATTCTGACGAGACCTTGACGCGAATTCGGTATTGCCGAGGCCGGCATGCTTCCTGGGCGCCCGCGATCAGCTGGGCTGAGAGTGCCGGGGAAGTTGTTTCCACGCGCAGGATCTGCAAGGGTTGCTCCCGATGATCGCTGACGACGATTTCCTGCTCAACTTCCGACGAAACCGCTAACTCCACGTGAGGCGGATGTACCGTAATTTCGCGAATGACCTCTGCGCGTACCGCCCATTTTGCTTCGTAGACCTGCTCCTCCTCACGATAGCGGATGCGTACTTCCCAGACGTGGACACCTGCCGGGGCACGCAACGGATATAAACTCAGACGTAATCGCCCCAACCGTCCGGGGGCCACCTGGGGTGTGAGGACCTCCACTTGCAGACATCCACAGCTGCCGCGAGCTTCCAGGATTTCTACTGGCTTCGTCCCTCGAACGTGGAACGTCACTTCCCGCTGAGGCGAACTGAGTGTCGAAACTCGGCCAAAGTCCACCGTTGGCTCGACTGGCACCAATTCCGCCTGAATACCGCCTGCGTAAGACATCATGGCCAACAGAGCTAACAGAACTCGACACCCTCCACACTGTTTCCTGCGCCGGCTTAGATTCCCGTCTGGTATGGCGTACATATTCCCGGCCATCCGTTTCTATAGACTCCGAAGTGGCGCTTAGAGACTTAGCCAGAAATTAGATATTTATCCCTGCAACACACCGCGATCCTTGCTTGCCGCTCTCGACTACCTCCTGATAATCTCTTCCAGCAGTGTGTTTCATAGCAAACGGTCTCCAGATCGCAAGACAATTTTTTCGAGTGGAACCCCTGATCAGGATAAGTACGAAGTGGCAGCCTAATAAGATAGACGGACTGTGCGGTGGCATTGGAGGAACCCATGTACGCAGAGACAATGGCGGGACGGATTTATTATGAAATCGAAGGGGAAGGCCCGACGGTCGTACTGGTGCACGGCTTAGGGGCTACCAGTAATATCTGGCACGGCGTGCGCACCATTCTGAAAAAGCAATTCCGTGTGATTGTCTTCGACCTGCCTGGCTCAGGACGTTCCGACCGACGCGAACCTCGCTATGACTTTGCTGGCTGGTCCCGAGTACTGGGTCAACTGGTCGAACATTGGCAATTGAAACGATTGGTGCTGGTCGGCCACTCCATGGGCACCTTACTGGCGCAAATCTATGCCGCGGAACATCCTGAGTATTTGGCAGGGCTGGTTCTGTGTGGACCTATCGTCGAACTGTCGGAGACACGTAAGAAGCTCTTTCAACAGCGCAGGGAAACGGTTCTGAAAGAGGGTATGCTACCCATAGTGGACGGCGTAGTCTCCGGAGCACTGACGGCAGCCACCCGCGAAAGTCCCTCGCCCTTGCCGGGCTTAGTGCGCGAAATGCTCCTGGCGAACGACCCAGTCCACTATGCCGCTCAATGTCAAGCTTTAATCGAGGGCACGGCCCGCCCGGCCCTGCCAAAGATCCGTTGTCCCGTACTGATTCTGCAGGGTGACCAGGATACGGTCACGCCTCTGAGCAACTGCCAGGAAATTCGACAACACCTGCCGCAGAGCCAACTGCACATTATCCCGGCCACCGCACACTGGACTATGCTCGAACAGCCTTCTCTGGTGGTCGCGGCCCTGGAGCAGTTCCTCGCTGCCTGCTTTGGCCCGGCGATGGGCACCTGAGTTCGATGTGCCCGTTTCGCCTCACCCTGAGACTGCCGCCCACCAATAAGGGCTATCACCCGCTGACGCAGATTCTCCGCATCAGCACTTATATACCTATACTTAGAATGGCATGCACTTCTTCTTGAGTCCAGGTGGGCAGTGATAAGTATAGAGAAGCGAACCATCTGTATTCTGGCCCTAGTAAAATGCTCTATAGCTCCCCGCGACAAAGAGTGTACCATACGCTGTGTCCCTGGGAGAAACTCGAGAGCTGCGCGAACTATCAGTAAGGTAATTCACCGGTACACTTATAAAGTTCTCCGCAATTCCTGAATGGGTATGAGCCTTGAGGCCCCCAGACCATAGTCCTGGAATGAACATGAACGACAAGACTTTCCCCGACGTGGAAGAGTTCCGCACCTGGTTGCAGGAGTGCCGCCTGCGCGATCCAGCGCGGGCTTGGCAGAACCTGAGCGGTTTGCGCCGCTCGATAGGCGAAGAACGCTTTGGCGAACTTAGCGAGTTACTTCAGCGCTTCCTGCCCCGCTGTGCCGATCCAGACATGGCCTTGAATAATCTGGAGCGTTTCCTGGCTAACAAAACCGCTGGGGATCATCTGGAAATGCTGGCCGATGGTTCCGGTCGGCGTCTGGAAATTCTGCTCCAGATTTTCAGCACCAGCCAGTATTTCAGCGAGCTGCTCATCGGCCATCCTGAAGACTTAGAGATGCTCTGGCTGCCGTTGCAGCGCACTCCTCAGCGCCATGAGTTGGTGCAGCAATTGCAAGCGCAAGCCGAGGCTGCTTTTGAAGACAGCGCTCTGTTGCGCACCTTTCGGCGTTATCGAGAGCGGCAATTGCTCCGCATTGGTACGAATGACATCATTCGCGAACGCCCCCTGGAAGAAATTGCGCGGGACATCTCGACCGTGGCCGAGGCGGCCGTGGAGGTGGCCCTGGGCTTGGCCTTACGCAAGATCGCCGAGCGCTTCGGCGAACCTGTGGACGTTTATGGCCAGCCGGGGCGTTGCACCGTGTTAGCCTTCGGCAAATTAGGCGGGGAGGAACTCAATTACAGCAGTGACATTGACATCATGGTAATCTACGCCGAGGAAGGTCAGACCCGAAGTCGCGCCCCTATTACCCTGGACGAGTTCTATGCACGGGTGGTAACCGAACTGGTACGGATTCTCAGCAGTCCGCCTCCTGCTTATCGTGTGGACTTGCGCCTCCGCCCCGAAGGAAGGACTGGCCCCTTGGCCCGCTCTCTGAATTCCACGCTCTCTTACTACGATACCCTGGGACGCACCTGGGAACGCCAGGCTCTCATCAAAGTGCGCCCCATTGCCGGCGATATGGATCTCGGGCGGCAGTTTCTCCAAAGTATAGAACCATTTGTTTATCGCAAATATCTTTCTTTTTCCGAAATCAATGAAATTAAGGCCATCAAACGTGCCCGTGACCGCAAGACCAGCCTGGCTGGCGCGGAAGATTGCGACGTTAAGACCGGCCGCGGTGGTATTCGCGATATTGAGTTCGTGATTCAGTTTCTGCAATTGGCCAATGGCGGGGACTTGACTTCGGTGCGCCAGCGCAACACCCTGCAAGCCATCGAAGCCCTGGAACGTGCCGGTTGCCTTACGGATCAGGAAAGCCAGTTTCTCGCGGATACCTATCGCTTCCTCCGCAAGTTAGAACACCGCCTGCAACTCATGTTTGACCTTCAGACTCATCGTTTGCCTCAGAAAGACGAGGAACTGCACAAACTCGCCCTGCGGATGGGTTATGCGGACACGCCTCGGTGCTCAGCCTTGCAAGCGTTCACGAAAGATTATCGGGAAAAGACTGAGCTGAATCGCACTATACTGAATCATCTCCTGCAGCAGGCCTTCCAGAGTCCCGAAGGAATTGCCGGGCCCGAGGTAGATCTGATCCTGGATCCCGAACCCGATCCGGATACCATTCGGCAGGTCCTAAGTAAGTATCCCTTCCGTGACTGGCAGGCGGTTTATAAGCATCTACAACTCCTGGCTCAGGAACCCGTGCCGTTTATATCCTCGCGTCGGTGTCGTTATTTCCTTGCGCGTATCGCAGCCCCCTTATTAGAGGCAATCTCCGAAGCTCCGGATCCGGACATGGCTCTGGTTAACCTGGAGAAGGTTACTGCATCGTTAGGCGCCAAGGGCGTGCTCTGGGAATTATTCAGCTATAATCCGCCTACTCTGCGGCTCTATGTGGAATTATGTTCCTGGAGCCAATTCCTCTCGAACATCCTGATTAACAATCCGGGGATGATTGACGAATTGTTAGACACTCTCGTGCTCAACCAACCTCGCACTTATGATCAGCTGCGGGAGGAACTCGACCAGTTATGCCATAATGCGGAGGACCCGGAGCTTATTCTTCACAGTTTCCGCGATAAGGAGCTGTTGCGGATAGGTGTCTATGACATCCTGGGGAAAGAGCCTGTGCCTGTGACTTTAGAAGCCTTGACTGTTTTAGCCGAGGTAATCTTGAGCAAAGCGACGGAATTAGCCTGGTATGATCGCCTGCTGCGGTTCGGAGTGCCTACGGTAGCCGATGGCAACCGCGCCGGACAGCCGGCCCGCTATGTGATTCTGGGTTTAGGTAAGTTAGGTGGTCGGGAAATGAGTTATCATAGCGACCTGGATGTGATCTTAGTGTACGAAGCAGACGGTTCTACCCGCGCGGTTTCTCCATCGGAAACTGAGGAGTTAGCTGCACAACGTGCCTTAGGCCGTCCCCGTTATGCCTCTTATCGCACTCCGCCGGAGCGGACCAGTAACTTTCACTTTTTCAGCGAATTAGCGCAACGTCTGATACGCATCCTCGATCAGCACGGGCCTTATGGGCGCATCTATGCCGTGGATATGAGGCTGAGACCTACGGGCCGATCCGGCAGCCTGGTCGTACCTTTAGGAGAGTTTCGTCGCTATTACGAGCAGGGAGGGGCCCAACTTTGGGAACGTCAGGCCTTGACCCGTGCCCGAGTGGTTTATGGCGATGCCGAGTTAGCTGCTGAGGTCATGCGCTCTGTCCATCAGGCCGTTTATGGAATCCCCTGGAAAAATGAATATGTGGACGAGATCGCTTCCATGCGCCGCCGACTTCAGGAAAGCCGAGGTGAACGCGATTTGAAACGGGGCTTCGGGGGGATCGTGGACATCGAATTTTATGTGCAACTTTATCAAATTCGCTACGGCCGGCAATATCCTGCCTTGCAATCTCCAAACATTCGCCACGCACTCTATGGACTGGAAACGACCGGTTTAGTGCCTATCAGCGAAGTGACCGAATTGCGGGATAATTATGATTTTCTCAGGCGAGTCGAAAGTCGGCTGCGGATTGTTCATGATATTTCTCAAGATGAGTTACCTGTCCGTCCCGAGGACTTGGAGAAATTAGCCCGTCGCCTGGGTTATGTCGCTTCCGATGCTCAGTCGGCACGGGAAGCTTTCCTGCACGAAATGGAACATCGTACTGCGCGCATTCGACAGATTTTCCTCCAAGCTCTTCAGCGGGAAAAAATGCGCTAAGGCTAAGTGGCCCTCGTTGACAAGGCTGATGCCCAACCACTTCCTGCCAGGATTATTAGTCTATTAGACCTTATATACCGCCCGCCTGTCTGAAACGTTTTGAACAACCAGCCTAAGCGTTTCCTATTCCTTTGCTAAATGTAACGGATAATTGGCTGCTGCGCGAATATAGGCCCCCTCTGAATATGCTCGGCGAAATTTGGCTTATCGCCTTGACAAACCTGTCAGCATCGGTCAAAATCAAGTGAGAAAGCATGGCTGCCTTCTGCGCATCGGCAACAGACACCGTCCGAGAATACGTTAGACTCGCCTTGATCTATCGGAGGAAGCATCATGAGGGAGCAACTGAGCGCAGGTCTAAGTGTGGAGAGCTTAGAAGATCGCTGCGTGCCAGCCGGAGTTGTTCGAGTCACTTTCCGCAGTGGTTTGTTAACTCTGACGGGAGATAACCTGGACAACAGCGTGCGGCTACAGTTCGGCAGTACTGGCCGCACCGTAAGCATCATCGGCCTTGATAATACCGTGATCGCGGGCGTCAATTTCGCGAATGGTGTGCGTGATATTCGCGCCAACTTGCAGGGCGGAAACGACCTGGTTCTTATTTGGGGTGGCCGAATAGCAGGCAGTGTCAGCATGGACATGGGACAAGGCACGGATCGCGCTATTCTGGGTTACACCAATATAGGCAATAAACTAACCATCACCGATCCCCTCGGTATCCTCGAGGTGGCACTGACGGTAAGCACTATCCAGAACTCTACTGCCATCCAGAGCGCTGGTCAGGACGACATTATTAATGTGCAGCAATGTACTTTTCGAGGCCCGTTCCTGCTCAATACGGGGAGCGGCGCGGACACCGTAAATATGGTGGGTACCAATTTTCAGGGAAGTTTCCTAACTCTGCTGGGTAATGGAGATGACACTATTGATCTGACGAACTGCTTCTTTGGTCAACCGGGAGTGCTGGATGGCGGCGCCGGCGCAGACACCCTGACGCAAGCCGGCGTCTTAGGAACTCCGGTTACCATCAGCATTCCATAGCCGATTGGTTGGCGTTCACCTAAGAAGCTGCTGGTTGCGCTTCCGGAGCCAATAGCGACGGGCATTTGTGCCGGAGATTTGCCGCTCGGCTTATCGCTTCGTGAGTGCTGAGCCGCTGGTGGACGACATAGTGGATAGCCTGGGCAATCACCGCAGGATCGTCCTCGCCGCAGAATAAGACATTGCGGCCAATGAGACAGCCTCGAATGTTAGGCCCCGCGCCTAAACCTCGCTCCATGTCTAAGACTGTTAGCACGGGCTTGCCCGTAGCCTCCCCACCTAGGAGCAAGACCGGCAGCGTGGTGGCTTTCGCAACGCGGGCGAAGTCCTCACAATACGGTATCTTGAGCCAGAGCCGACCGGAATAATAACCGAGCGCACTGGCAATGCCCACCGCCTTGATAATATTATCCGGATGCAGATCCGTGCGATAGCCACTCTCAGTTTTCTGAACCGGCAGGGGTTCGACAAAAGCAGCCAGACCTAGATCGGCTAATTCCTCTACGGCGCGGGCCACCCGCTCTAATGTTTCCAGAGCATAGCGATCGTTCTTTTCGCCACCAGGAACCCAGCGCCACAACAGCTTACCCCCGTCTAAGTTCATTTCCTTGATGCGTTTTCCCGTCATATAACTGGAAGGGCGATCCATCATCTCATGTTCCGTACCTGCCAGACCGGTGCGGTTCATACTGCCGATAAGCACCCGATTCTCCAGGAAACTTCGCCCGGTTTTTTGCCGCACCATATAATTGACCAGAACCACGTCATCAATCACATCGCTGGTCGCCATCAGACCATCTATCTCGCTGACCATAAGACAACGCACAATCCGACTGAGATAGTCTAAACGATGCCCCATGGCGGTAGGATGCGTACCGACCCGAGTAACTCCTCGAGCCGGATGATCGGCCGCGAGAATCACCAGGCGGCCATCGGGAGCAAGCACACTGCGTTTTCGGCGGTTTCGGAGTTCTTCCAGGATAAGCTCAGGCTTTTCTACACGGAGCTTAGTGATTTCTGCAAAAGTCTCTTCCGTGAGGAAATCCCGGGCGCGGAAGGCAAAGCCCAGCGGCAGAGCACTGATAACCTCTAAATCCGCGGCCGCCTGCTCTAACAGAGCATAGGCCACGCTGATTACGTGGCCCGGCACTTCGCGGCCCACAGGCCGAACTGCAATACTTAGAGGCCCTGTATAACTAAGCTCGGCTAAGGTACGCAGGAACTCGGTCAGGTCGTCCGCCTGCACTAAGCTACCCGGCACGCCAAATCGTGGATAGGTGGCCCCACGCCGCTGCGCTTCCCCCTCCGCGCCGACGGCATTAGAAACGTGAAACCACATCAGGAACGGCGCTGCGTGAGCCAAGGCTTGCGCGTTTTCATGATTGAGGCGCAGAACGCCGCTCTCCAGTGCCAGCCCCACATGATCATAGCCTTCGCCCCGCAGGGTTTCGATCAGGGCCACCGCTCGGGCGACAGGCCCGACCAGTTGATGGCGCCAGGTTCCCGGATCTGGTGAACCCCGGTCGCCCACACTTAGTATCAGCTTCATCTTGCGTTGGCGGGCCTGGACAGCCAAGTGACGCAGCGAAACCAGGAGAGCCTGTTCCGCTTGCTGTTCGATAGCCGCACTTGCCGAGTCATAGGGTTGGCCAGACGCAGGATTGCGGCCGCTGGCCAGGAAAACGGCTTCGGCACTATACTCTGCCGCTTCATCCATGAGGCGAATAATACGCTCTATAGCCCGCTGGCGATGAATTTGGCTGAGGCTGCTTAAGTCGGCGGGATCGATCAGATTCTCCTCATTAGTCCACTGTACTGGCTGACAATGAAAGGCAATTCTCTTGCCGCTGTTCCTGAGTCGCTGGGCTACTTGTTGTCTCAGGGTGCGCGACTTAAGTGAGGTAACCTCCACGCACTGGAAACGCTGATCCTGGAGAAAGGCATCCAGATGTCGCAGGAGATAATCCGGATCGATCAGACTGCGGGAAGCTCCATCCAGATTGCCAGGTCCCGGATAAGCCATGTAAAAAACCAGTGACCGTGGATTCTTTTCTAAGCCCATGTCTGAAATTCCTTATAGCACTTGAGGCACATCCGCCGGAAGCAGTTCTATCGGCAAAATCGGGGAGTATGCTATCTCTAAGTGCCGGCGCGTCAAGAGACTAATCGCTTATGGTTTCGTTTCGTGCGCAGCATCGGAAGCACGTTCCTGAGCAATCCGCCGGCATAAAATGTGTGGGGCCTTAACCTTGCCGCAGCGTACGGGGAGAGAACTAAGCATGCCCGAGAACAGGAATCCTGCACCGACCGTTTACGTTGTAGATGCTTATTCGCTGATTTTTCAAGTGTTTTATGCGTTGCCGCGAATGACCAGTGCGGACGGGAGGCCCACGAATGCGATTTTCGGCTTCGCCGGTGACTTACTGCGGTTACGCCGAAAGAAGCCCGACTATTTAGTGGTTGTGTTCGATGCTCCCGGAAAAACTTTTCGCGAAGACCTCTATCCTGCCTATAAAGCCCAACGTCCCCCCATCCCGGAGGAACTGCAAAGACAGCTGCCAACCATACGCGAAATCATCAGTGCCCTGCGCATCCCTCTGTTAGAAGTGCCGGGTTATGAAGCGGATGATGTGATGGCCACACTAGCTGCACAGGGTGAGAAAAAAGGCTATCAAGTCATCTTGTGCACGAATGACAAGGACTGCCGTCAATTGATAAGTGATCTTGTGTTCATTTATCACGTCCGTAAAGATACCCTGATTGACCGTGAAGCTCTACGCCAGGAATGGGGCATTACGCCGGAGCAAGTAGTAGATTATCTCGCCCTGGTGGGCGATAGTGTAGATAACGTGCCCGGCGTACCGGGTGTCGGTCCGAAGACGGCGGCCAAGTTATTGCAGGAATTTGGAACCCTGGAAAACCTCCTGGCCCACGTGAGTGAAATCAGACAGGCCAAACTGCGGGAGGCATTGCGGCAGAATACGGAGAACATTCTTCTGGCCCGTCGTTTGGTAAAACTGTGTCGTGAGGTTCCCATAACTCTCTCATGGCAGGATTGGCGTCTGGTCCAGCCGGATGTCCCGCGGTTGCGCCGGCTCCTGCATGATCTTGATATCCGCCGCTATGACGATGACCTCAGGGCACTAAGTCAGGACGATCCTCCCTCGGAAACCGGCCTTCTTTTCAGCGACCCTAAGAAACAGTTCTCCGAGAGTGATTATCAACTCATAGACACTCCCGAAAAGTTTGAGCAGTTTTGCCAGCAGCTGCAGCAGCAATCCCGATTCGCTCTGGATGTGGAAACCACCGGTCTAGATGCTTTGCAGGCGGAAATCGTAGGCTTAGCATTCTGCTGGCAGAAAGGGAAGGCGTATTATGTGCCGTTGCAAGGCCCCCTCGGACAAAACGTGTTGCCGCGCGACTTAGTGCTTAAGGCGCTTGCGCCGCTTCTGTGCCATCGTGAGGTAGGAAAAGTTAATCAGAACATCAAGTATGACGCTCTGGTTCTCCGACAGGCGGGTTGTCCCTTAGAGGGTATAGCCGGCGATCCTATGATAGCAGATTACCTGTTAGAGCCTGGGCGACGGCGCCACAACTTAGAAGATTTATCACAACGCTATCTGGGCCATACACCGATAGCCATCAGTGAGCTGATCGGGGAACGAAGTGGCGGGCAGAAGCGGATGTCAGAAGTGGACGTCCAGCGCGTCGCGGAGTATGCCGCGGAGGATGCTGATCTGGCATGGCGCTTGTGCGAAGTTCTGGAACATAAATTACAGCAGGAGGGACTATTGCGGCTTTATCAGGAGGTCGAGGTTCCGCTGATCGCTGTGTTGGCCGATATGGAATTTAATGGGGTGAAGCTGGACACCCATCTGCTGCGTCAGCTTAGTCGCGACTATGACCAACGGTTGCATGCTTTAGAGGAAGATATTTATCGCCTTGCAGGCCGACCTTTCGCCATCCAGTCGTTGGAGCAGTTGCGCGAAGTGCTGTTTGACGAACTGAAGCTTCCATCTTTGCGCAAGACCGCGATCACCGGGGAAGAAAGCACCGCCCAGGACGTGTTGGAAGCGCTGGCCTCCGCAGGGCATGAATTGCCTCGCAAGGTCTTGGAATACCGACAACTCGCCAAGCTCAAGAGCACTTATCTGGATGCGTTGCCGCGGATGGTCAATCCGAAAACGGGTCGAGTACATGCCTCGTTCAATCAGACGGTAACAGCCACAGGCCGACTGAGCACCAGCCGACCTAATTTGCAGAATATTCCTGTGCGCAGTGAATCCGGGGAGCAAATCCGCCAGGCGTTTATTGCGCCGGCTGAAGATTGGGTCTTGCTGACCGCAGATTACTCCCAGATCGAATTGCGCCTATTGGCACATTGCAGCGAGGATGCTGCGCTTCGCCGAGCCTTCGAGCAGGACCTGGACATTCACGCAGCGGTGGCGGCGCAGGTATTCGGCGTGCCGGTTGAACAGGTCACTAAGGAACAACGTCGTGTCGCAAAAACGATTAACTTCGGGATAATTTATGGGCTTAGTGCCTTTGGATTGGCACAACGTCTAGGGATCAGTCAAGAGGAGGCAGCAGCATTTATTGATGCCTACTATCAGAGATACCCCGGAGTGTTGGTGTTTCAGGAGCGGGTCCTGGCGGAGTGTCGGGAGAAAGGTTACGTACAAACGATCTTAGGCCGTCGGCGCAAGATTAGCGGTGTGCGGTCTCAATCGAGTTATCGGCAGAGGAATGCGGCAGAACGCGAAGCCCTGAACACAGTGATCCAAGGCTCCGCTGCAGACCTTATCAAGGTGGCCATGGTGAGATTATGGCAAGAACTGCGAACGCATGCCAGCCGGGCACGGCTGATTTTGCAGATTCATGATGAACTGATATTGGAAGTGCCCAGGTGCGAACTGAACGAGGTCGCCCAGCGCACTCGGCAAGCCATGACTGGAGCGTTGGCCTTGCGGGTGCCGCTGAAGGTGGATTTAGCGTTTGGGCCGAACTGGTTGCAGGTGACAAGCTGGTCGGAGCAGGAATCCTTGCACGCTTAGGGGGCCTGCTGCGGCGTGAGAATTACGTTCCCCGTGGGGCTGACATGGATGGCGTAGAGGATGCTGCCCTTAGCGGGAACCATCAGGACGGTTTTGGCGAGGAGTTGGCCCGAGAGGGCGTCCGACACTGCGACGGGGATTCGCGCACCCGCCGGGAGGCGGTCCCAGACCATCTCCTTCGGTCCGAGGCGAATCGGCGGCGCCAAAGGTTGGGTCAGATCGCGGATGAGAATCGGGACAGGCAGATCATTCAGGAAGCCGACACGAACGGGCTGCTGCAGAATTTGAGCAGGAAGCGTCCCGGCCAGCAGCGACCAAGCCAGGCAAGACCTAACCACAAGCCCAAGCCAGTGTTTCCATTGAATCATGGTAATAAGTCCCCCCGAGACCAGTATCCGCCCTGATTAACGCCCTGGGGTAAGCGAATTTGCGCAACGAGCGGGCGTTTTTCAGGAAAGTCCAAGGCCGTCGGCTCTGGCTCGTGCCGCGCAGGTCAAATCGCAATTGAGCCAGATCGAGACGGACAGTATAATTTCAGCGCATGAACCACAAGACAACTGGTAGGATGGGGAAGCGAAGTCGTGCTCCTGTGTCGGCCACGTGTGTCTGACCTGCTCTTCTGCGTTTACCGGCGGGCGTTGCACCCCGAGCTGTTTGAGGTTTTGTCCGGTCATCGCGTGGAGCGCGGAGATTTCCTTTTGCATATGTGGGTGACGCGCAGTGGGCATGTGTTGACCTGGACAGATGGCAAGCATCAGCTGACGGAAGTGGTGGCGTCGCAACAGGACGCCTTGCCCGAAGGTTGGGTCGTGCGGCTGCATTTGCGCGGAGAACGGCTAGCCGAGGTGGTGGGTGTAGCGGGTGTCCGCTATCAGGCCGGATTTCAGGAGGAAAGGTTGTCCCCGGAGATTTTCCTGCACCTCCATGATGAAATTGTGGAAGATGGCCAACGCGAAGGATTCTTCGTACCGTGGGGCGCGGGGGGCCGGACCAAACTGACACCAGTCAGTTACCTTCACCCCCAGGCGCGTCCTGGTTCCCTGGTAGTCTATGCGTTCCACACTTTTCCTGAGGAATACACCATCATTAAGACGCAATCGCTCATTGAATCCGTGCGGTGACGGGTCATGCTGGAATTGCGGATGCGAACCGTTCCCACAGTTCCGTTGGAAGCCGAATGTATCTCCCCAGACCGGTTAAGCTCCCTCAGAACCGAAGAGATCGCCAGGCAAAGCGTGCTTTATGGCAATCGCGAGGAACAGTTGGGAGAGTTTTTCACCGTTTACGGTTCCGCCGAAGATGGTGAGGTGCATGTCGAGGGAGAATTATCGAAGGTCAAGTGGCTCGGCGCGCAGATGACCCGTGGCCGTCTGGTGATCCATGGGACAGTCGGAATGCACCTGGGTTCGCAAATGCGGGGAGGAAGCATCGAAGTATTCGGCGATGTCGGGGACTGGTTGGGCGCTGAGATGCGTGGCGGGAAGATTCATGTCCACGGCAACGCAGGCCATCTGGCTGGCGCTGCGTATCGGGGCAGCCGTGCCGGCATGCGAGGCGGTGTTATTCTGATTGAAGGCCACGCGGGTTTCGAGGTGGGGCACGGCTTACGGCGGGGGCTGATTGTCATCGGCGGCGACGTCGGGGACTTTTGCGGTGTGAACGTTCTGGCTGGGACAATTTGCGTGTTTGGTCGAGTCGGTTGGCGGGTCGGCGCGGGGATGAAGCGCGGCAGTGTCGTGCTCGCCCATCCCCAAAGCGGTTTTGAACCCTTGGCAACTTATCGGCGGAGCGGACTCTTCGAGTCGGTTTGGTTGCGCGTTCTGGGTCGGCAGTTGGCCCAATGGGGGTTTACTCCGCTCGCGACAGAACCGGCGCCCTCCAGGCCCAAATCCGCCCAACACAGCTATACGGCGACGGAGACTACTCCGACCTGGTGCACGGGACGATTCTGGCGTTACTGTGGCGACTTTGCTGAGCTTGCCAAAGGGGAGATCCTGGTGCGGGAATCATAAGATGCCGTAGCGGGCAAACGTTTCGCGAACACTCTTGCCAGCGGCCAATTCGTCGCGGACACGGTTCTCACCTGTAACTTTGGCCAAGGCCTGGCGCAGGGCCGGCTCCGCCAGTTCTGCCGGGATGACGATCACGCCGTCAAAGTCGGCATAGAGAATGTCGCCGGGATTGACCATACACTCACCAATCAGGACTGGCCCGTTCATAAACAGTCCTTCCAGACGACCTTTGGAATCCAGGGGCGTGACCCCTGCGGCAAAAACCGGGAAATCGAGGCGGAGAATTTTCTCGACATCACGGGTCAGGCCGTCAGTAACGACACCAGCAACCCCGCGTGCCTTACAGGCGGTCGAAAGTAACTCTCCCCAAAGCGCACCACTGGTATCATTGCGTGTGCTGGCCACCAGCACCTCGCCGGGCTGCAACTGATCCACGCACTCCATTTCCAAAGCATACGGCGTCTGTGGCACCTGCAAGGCGGGGCCAAACGCAATGGTAACCACGCGACCAACAATGCGCCAATGCGGTGCCAGTGGACGAATGTAGTGGGGCAGCGCGCTGGTGCGATGGCCCAGACTGTCCAGCACGTCGGCAAGCACTGCGCTGTAGAGGACATGCTGATGCCGGCGATACTGTTCCAACACTTCTTCGTTCATGGTTCCGCTCCCGCATGGACGGGGCAACTTTGCTCCTCGAAAGCCTCTGGCACTAAAATAGGGTACAGGTGCGGCAATTTCCAATCAGGTGAAGATTCGGGCATGGCAGCGGACGCCAGCTTTTTGTCCGACCGACATGACGCCAACTTTTCTGCTCATCGCGGGACGAACGTCGCGGCAGGGAACCAGTCTGAACGATAGCAAATTCGGTGCAGAATATCTCGAGGAAACGCGGACACTCCTGCTGCACGCTGAGGACTTGAAGCAACTGGGGCTGCAGTCGGGCCAAAGAATTCGTGTCCGCAGCGCCTGGGGCGATGCGGAAGTAATCGCCCAGGTGGACAAGCGTGGGGAATTGCCTCGGGGAGTCGTGTTCATCGCCTATGGCGAAGTCTCCAGCCGACTTATGGGCGGCGATACTCACGGCACGGGAATGCCGGACAGCAAGGGGATCGAAGTGGTCATCGAGCCAGGGCCGGTGGCACCTGGCCCGCCTGCGGACGACCTGAACTCATCGGAGCAAGGATCATGAGTACCTCAGCGGAAAGTTTGCGCGTCATCGAAAACGCTACCTGCACTTTCTGCGGTTGCGTCTGCGACGATATGGTGCTCAAGGTGCAGGGAGACCGCATTGTCGAAGCCAAGAACGCCTGTGTTTTGGGTAAGGCATGGTTTCTGAATCATCATCCGGAAAATCGTCCCCTGGCTACCATCGAAGGCAAGCCGGTCAGCCTGGACGAAGCCGTTGAGCGCGCGGCGCAGATTCTGGTGCAGGCGCGTTATCCTGTAGTCTATGGGCTTTCCGACACCACCTGCGAAGCGCAGCGGATTGCGGTAGCCATTGCCGATTGGATCGGGGCCTGCGTGGACACCACGACTTCGGTCTGTCATGGGCCTTCCGGCATGGCGTTTCAGGGGGTCGGGGAAGTCACTTGTTCTCTGGGAGAAGTCAAAAATCGCGCCGATTTGGTCATCTTTTGGGGTTGTAATCCTGCAGAGTCGCATCCTCGACACATGACCCGCTATTCGACGATGCCGCGGGGCCTGTTTGTTCCGAAAGGACGCAAAGATCGCACCGTGGTTCTGGTGGATGTCCGCCGAACCAAGACTGCTCCCGCAGCGGACATTTTCCTCGCCATCAAACCGCGCAAAGATTTCGAGGCTCTCTGGGCACTGCGAGCTATCGTCAAAGGCATGGAGGTAGATGAGCGCATCGAGGAAGAAACGGGCCTGTCCATGGCCCAGCTGAAGGACCTGGCACAGCGGATGAAATCGTGCAAGTTCGGCGTGCTTTTCTTCGGCATGGGTTTGTCCATGACGCGAGGCAAACATCTCAACGTAGAAGCAGCATTAGCTCTGGCCCGCGACCTCAACCAGTTCACCAAGTTCTACATCAAACCGATGCGGGGCCACGGTAATGTGACCGGCGCGGATAATGTCGTCAGCTGGCAGACCGGGTATCCGTTCGGCGTCAATCTGGCTCGAGGCTATCCACGGTTCAACCCCGGCGAATACACCACGGCTGATCTCCTGGCACGGGGCGAAGCGGATGCCGCTCTCATTATCGCTTCCGACCCGCTGGCCAATTTCTCCCAACCTGCGCGAGAACACCTCCGCCGCATTCCTTACATCGCCCTGGACCCGAAGGAAACGCCGACGACTCGCCACGCCACCGTCGCCTTCACCACGGCCGTTTATGGCATCAACGTGGCCGGAACCGTGTATCGTATGGACGACGTTCCCATTCGCCTGCGTCCGGCCCTGCCTTCCCCTTATCCCAGCGATGAAGAAGTGCTTCGTCGAATTGAACGGCGTGTCCGCCAATTGCTGGGTCATCCCAGCAGCGTCCATCCCTAGCCAGACGATGAGCCATGCCCCAAAACCTCCCTGAAGAGCCGCTTAGCGCTGAGCCCCACGATTCCGACTTGCGTGGCCGTACCTCTAAGTCCGAACGGCGTCGCTCCCGCAAAGCAGTCCTGGTCGCCTTTAAGGTTGAGCCGGAATTGGCCCAGATTCTCGACCAGCTACCCAACAAGAGCGACTTCATTCGGCGCGCGATTATTGCCCAGCTGAATATGGGATGTCCGCTGTGCGCGGGCACGGGGGTGCTGCCTCGGGGCTTGCACGACCACTATGCCCAACACCTGCGAGAAATCGCGCAACGCCACTGCGACCGTTGCGGCCGCACGGAACCCCTGCCTGCTTCTGCGGCCGACATCCCGGCTCAAGATCGGCCACGATTGGAACAGTTTTTCTTCGGCGGCCCGTTTTACTGTCACAATTGCTACGACACGGCACCTGTCTGTCGCGAATGCGGCTGGCACATTGCCCCAGAGCAGGCCCGGCAACATCACCACGACCACCGCTAGCCCGCTCCATCTCGCTGTCTAAGCTGGCACCGACCACCTTGTCCGCTCCGAGCCGCCAACATCTTTTTGCGCCAGTTCGAGAAGTTCGCCCTGACGGCGGTTTTCGAGCGATTCGCCGACCACTTGCGGACGCATACTCCGGCTCGAAGCGTAATCCGCTGGCCCAGTCCAAGTTGCTCGTGTCCAAACCGCCTCAGGCTGGCTACGACAACCCCCCTAGGCAAAATGCGGATCCGTATATTTTTGGAAAGGTGGCGTTTTCCTGCGAAATCAGCTCGTGCGCCAACGAGACGATTATTTCCTAAGTTATTTCAGCGTTTAGACTTACGAATCATAATCTCCTTGGCGGCGACTGGGTGGGCACTGCGCGGGAAAACCTGGGGCAAATTCGCAATTTTGCCGATTTTTGAAAACCCCTTTGCCTCTGCCACTTTTCCGACCTTCAAAGTAACATTATCATCTTAGTAGCATTGGCTTTTACCCATGGCGTCGCCCTCTTCGTCGCTTCCTCGGCAGAATAATCACGCCGTGCTCGGCTTCGACCCACGATGAACGCCCCTGGATAACCGCGATGGTTCCGCTGCGACTTCCTGGACCGCAGTATTCCCAACGTGAATAGATGAGCAAATCGGGCCTGTGCCCCCGCACGGCGCCATCGCTCTCAAGCTGTTTCTCGGAGTAAGCGGCCACCGATCACCAGCTTCACCATCCTTGCTTGACCATGTACCGTGCATTTGTTAACGTTTGTCGGAGCGAGCTGCCACCGATCACCAACTAAAGACGGGTTGCCACGACTTGGCACGTGTTGTATAACTTGGCTCGTCCTGGTACTGCGGAAAGGAGGAATATGCCGATAGGACGAACCCCACCGGAGCCCCACATGGGCAGTCGAAGACGCGGCAAGGGCCGACGCAAAGTCGGACGGAAAAAACGCCGTATGCGGAGCAAGATTCGTCATCGCAAGAAGTAGTTCGACCTGGAGCCAGTAGTATTGGCTGACCGCTTGCACTCTGAGCCACGCCCCTAGTGATCCGCTATCTGCCGACACCCGTCATCCCGTTGCCATCCATCCACGCCCAAGCTGAAACGGCACTGATTCCCTGCGTCCGCTTGAGCCGGTTCGTCGCGTAGTGCCCACTGGCAGCAAGAACACTGATGCGTTCGCTAGTCCGCTTCCAACCTCGCCATCTCGTTGTTTTCCCAGGGCCAAGCACGAAACTGCCGGAACAACTGATTTACTAACGCCTCTCCTGCGGGCCACCTCGTTGTTTTCCGAGGTCTATGCAAAAAACTGGCGGAACATCCGATCTGCCAACGCCTTGGCTGAAAGCTCACCTTACTGTGGCCACACGGGATGAAAACAAAAGCCCGTCAGGCCGTGTTCCTGCAACGGTTCCACGACGTTATCCACAACATAAACTGCAATCAGCCGCCGGGGCACACATGAGATCACCTTATCTTTGACTTTGTCGAGCACAAAGTATCGCGGCTCGACGGTTCGATGTTTTTGGTAAACAGACTTTTCTTTGTTCCCTTGATGAAGATGCATATTAGTTGGCCGTGGTGGTCGTTCGATGTCCTTTGAAAACAGGCTTTTCTTTGCCCCAGACGACAAGGACGCGGGTGCATTCCCAGGTCCAGAAGGTACCGCCTTGATCTTGAAAAGGCAGTATCTCGCCCTGGGGTACCCGAAAATCGCGGAGAACTTACATGGCCCGGTCGCGGAAAACCGCAAGGCCGCCTCTGCGGTTCCGCTCAAAGGCTTGCCGCTTTCGTTTGCGACAGCCTTTGATCCAGGTACGCGTGGGCGTCCGATCTTACCTGTGGGCTTACCATCGCTGGCCCCATAGGCTTGGCTGACTTTCACTAACCAGTCTTAATCGAAATCAGGCCCATCTGCCGATAAGGGGTAGGCTTGAAACCCACAATGTTGCACCATGGCGGTTACTTTCGGTGACCTCGAACAGAATGAGAATCTGACATTCCCCCCGCAGATGCTATGGTCGAGGTGTATCTGCGTCATCGAGAAGTTGGCGCTGTCGCTGGTGCTGCTTAGCACTGCGCTGGGAACCCAAGGTAAAGCAGATGCCCTGTGTCGCTAAGAGGCGGGAAGTGTGGAAGTGTTGACGGCCCAGTAAACAGGGAAGGTGTCAAACCGGTTTGGTCGTGGTCTCAGGAGAAAGCCCGCGAACCCATAGTGTAGTCTCGGTTTCCGAGCGTGGTGTCAAACCGGTTTGGTCGTGGTCTCAGGAGAAAGGCAGCGCTCCCGGTGGGCGTAGCCGCAGCTGCGAGCGTGCGGAGCAGGATAGGCATTCGCCCCGCGAGCCACGGTGGGCGATGGTGGCAGTCGTGGCCGCAGCGGAAAGTGGCTGGCCTATGATGGCGCATGGCTATCAGCGCTCGAGGTGGGGAGACGCCCAGTGCCTTAGGCTACTCCCGCCCGAACACCAAATCCTGGCTCAGTGCTCGGCGTGGCAAGACGCCCAGTTACTGAGGGGGAGGATATTCGTCTTAAGAAGGGATACTGTCTATCGGGCGGTGGAGAGCCGAGTGCCGCTCAGGCCTCCGCAATGGCCGGGTCTTTTGCCATTGAGGGAGTGCCTCTTGCAATTTCGGGTCGAAGCCCGCACAATGCTATTGACGTGGGAAGCCCGTTCCGCTCGAGGAAGCAGCCTGGGCAGCGTAAAACGGACAACGGTCGTGTGGTGCAGAGGAGCTCAAGTATGAAACGTCAGCGAGCCGTGGCGGCGCTACTGACAGGGGTAGGAATAGTAGCGACGTGGTTGGTGATGGAGTTAATGTTGGGCGGAGATTTCTGGAGCCTCGGGGCACTGGGACAAGTGGGACGCTTGCCGCCGGGCAGCTCGAACGTGCCGACGAAACCAGAAGGCAAGCCCGAACCGGTGCGTTTGCCACGCGATCGTAATGCCGAACGCAAGATCACCGAGGCGCAGCGACTGATTAAAGAAAAAGAATGGCGGCAGGCGATCGAACTGTTGCAGGGCATGCTGGACGAAAAGGAAGACCGCTTCATGCAGGATAGCCAGGGGCGGTGGGCCAGTGTGCGTTCGGAGGCGAATCGGCTGCTGGCCAGCATGGGCCGCGAAGGTCTGCAACACTATGAACAGTATTACGGGGCGCAGGCGAGGGCGTCGCTGCAGCAGGCGCTGCAAAGCGGCGACGTGCACAAGTTGGCGGAAGTCGCGGTGCGCTTCCTGTACACCGAAGCCGGCGCGGAGGCGTTGGCGGCTCTGGGGACGATGCAGCTGGATCAGGGCAGCGCGATCACCGCGGCGCTGTATTTTGAACGATTGCTCAAGCGCGTGGGCAGCCTGGCGGAGCTGCCGACCTTGACCCTGGTCAAGGCCGCCTTCGCTTTCGAGCGGGCGGGTCAAACCAGTCTGCGCGACCAGGTGTGGGAGGAACTGAGTCGGCGGGATTGGCAACGTGATTTGCCCGCGGGCCTGGCACGATTAAGCCCTAAGGAATTGCGCCAGTTGGCCGCCGCCAGTGCTGGGGGGCGTTTCCAACGAGAACGCTTCGATTGGCCGATCTTCGGCGGCGATCTGCAGCACACCGCCATCAGCGAAGGAACTGCGCCTTTCCTGGAAACCGCCTACGAACTGCCCACTTACCGCGACCCGCGCACCCGCACCGAGATCGAGGCAGCGACGCGTGCCCTGGAACGCCGTGGTGTGGTATTGCCCGGCGGGCTGCCGGCCAGCTTCGGCGACATGGTGCTCTTCCGCACCAGCCATGGCTTGCAGGCCATTCGCGCATCCACCGGGGAAGTGCTGTGGCGCTCCGCTGAGTATGAGTACAACCTGGATAATCTCCTGGCCTCTGGCGGTCGGCCGCCGGAAGTTTACAACCTCATCAATCAATATAAGAATAGCGGACCGCGTGCGTTTGTGTATAACACGTTGCTGGGCACGGTCAGCGTGGACAGCGACCGCGCCTACATCGTGGAAGATACGCCCCTGCCGCCGATTGTATTTCGTCGGAACATGCCGGTGTTCATGCCCGGCGGCTTACCGCCCAGCATCGGCTCGTCGGCTCATGGGAACAATCTGACGGCCGTATATCTGGACGGCGGACGGTTAGCCTGGTCGCTGGAAGTGGCCAAACTCGGCGCCAATTCTCCGCTGGCGGATACGTTCTTCCTCGGGCCGCCGTTACCCTTGGGCGGGAAACTCTACATCCTGGCGGAATCGAACGGCGAGATTCGTCTGGTGTGCCTGGAGCCCAGCACGGGCGCGGTGAACTGGGTGCAACCTCTGTGTTTCGTCGAGCGGCGGGTCCTGGAGGAACCTGAGCGGCGCATGGAAGCGTGTCATTTAGCCTACAGCGATGGGATACTGGTGTGCCCGACGAATGCCGGGATAGTGTTGGGGGTGGATTTACTGTCGCGGTCGCTGGTGTGGGCGCAGCCCTACGATTCGCTGCTGACGCGCGTGGACGATCCGAGCAATTTCCCGCGTCAGGTCGCAGTCCGTCAATCGGGCGTCCTGCAACTGATGGAGCCCCGGTGGTACTATAGTGCCCCCATGATTGCTCAGGGCAAGGTGGTGTTCACCGCGCCGGACACGAAATACCTCTACTGCCTGAACCTGCAGGACGGCACGAATGCCTGGGGGCCAATTCCTCAGGAGGCCGGCGATCTGTACGTGGCGGGGATTTATCACGGGCGGGTTGTGGTCGTCAGTCGGGATCGCGTACGGGCGCTCGACCTGGCCGACGGTAAGCTGGTGTGGCGCGTGAGTGTGCCCATGCCCGCCGGTCGAGGTGTGGCCAATGCCAGCACGTATTTCCTGCCGACCCGTACTGGCGAAGTGCTGGCCATCAGCCTGCAGGATGGGGCGATTCTGGGCCGCAGCCTGTCCCCCAAGAAGGAACCGCTGGGCAATCTGTTGTTCCATAACGGATACGTTCTGGTGCAGGGAACGACCAGTCTGGTGGCTTATCCGCAATTGGCGGTTCGCCAAGCGGAAATCGCTCAGACTTTGCAGAAGAATCCCAAGGACCCCTTCGCACTGACCGAGCGCGGTGTGTTGCGTCTGCATTGGGGTGAGATTGATAACGCTGTGGCCGATCTCCGTCTGGCGCTCGAGCAAGAGATGCCGTATGAGCTGCGGCGTCGGGCGCAGCAGAAGCTCTTCGACGCCCTGACCATCCGCCTGTACCGCGACTTCGCCGCCCATGAGCACGACCTGGCCGAATATGAACGGCTGGTCGCCATACCAGAACCGCCAAACGAAAGCCCCGAAGCACAGACGGCGCGCCTGGCCGAGCAGAGGCAACGGCGCGCGGTGTTCTTATACTTGACCGCGCGGGGTCGCGAAGCCCAGGGACGATTCCGCGATGCCTTCCAAGCCTACCTGGAGTTCGGCAAATTGGGCAACCATGCTGCCGTGACGTTACCGGGGGATGTGGGCGGTAACGTCCTGCCGGAGCAGTTGGCCGAGTCCCGCTTATTGGCGCTGCTGGAGCGTCCTATACCGCCGGAGCAGCGGCGTGCCATCCTCGACCTGGTCGAGCAGGAATGGCAGAATGTGCGAACCTCGGCGAGCCTGGAAGCGTTGCAACGATTTATTCATCTGATGGGCGAGATTGGCGAATCCGGCGTGCAGGCGCGCCTGCTCTTGGCCGAGCGCTATGTGAGTGCCGGTAAATTCGCTGATGCTGAGTACACTTTGCTGACTCTGCTCAGTCATCCCGACGAAACCGCTGCCGCGCGCGGTCTGGAAGCCCTGGCGCAACTCCATGCCCGCAACGGCAACATGGAAACCGCATTGTTCTACTTTACGCGTCTGGCCGAACTCTTCCCGGACATCCCCGTGCGCGACGGCAAAACCGGTCGTCAGATTCTCGACGAACTGGCGACAGATAAACGCTTCCTGCCGTTCCTGGACGCCGGGAAACAAACCTGGTTACCCAGCCGTCCGGAGATTAGATACCGTATCGAGTCGGGTACCTTCCCGCAAATGGTTGCAATTCGTCTCGATACCAGCGAAGTACGCTGGCCCTCGATGCAGCGTTACGCCCTGGCTATCGCCATCAATCAGTTTCCCAACCAACTGCGGATTTACGAACGCGGACGTGGCGACGATGCCAGTCAGGTGCTCCGCTCGTTACCCCTGGAACACCGAAGCGTCTCGGTGAACATCCATGCCCAGAATTTCTTCCAGGCGACACGGTGCCAGGGGGTGGGAAGCCTGATCTTTTTCACTTGGGGCAGCCACCTCTATGCGTTGGACTTGAACGAGAAAAAGTTTGCCTGGAAGCGTGATCTGCTGAGCGAAATTATGCAGAATTGGCCGCCCGGCGTTCAGCCTAACTTGTACTGGGACCCGTCGGTGAACGATTGGACGGTGAATTATCCCGACGGCACCCGCGAACGCCTCTTCACCCAATTCCTGGCGACAACGCACTACGTCGCCTACTTCGTGAAGGATCGCGGCCTGATCGTAGCCGAACCGCGCACCGGCAGCGTGCTCTGGGAAAAACGTCTGGCCAGTGCGCCGGCCGAATTGTTCGGCGATGAACGAGTTATCGGTCTGGTGATACGGGGCGAAGGGGGCTCCGGCCAGCACCAGACGCTGGTCTTTTCGGCGAAAAGCGGCGAAGTACTCACGGTGCCCGACTTCCTGCCGGCCTGGCAGCAACGCAAGCACATCCTGGGCCGCTATCTGTTACTATGTGAGGCCCAGCCGAACAACCAGGAAAACTGGCGGCTTTACGATGTGGTGAGCGGTCGCAATGTCTGGTCGAGGCGTCTGCATAACGTCCTGGGTCAGGCGCAATCCCTGGTGCCCGGAATTCTCGCCCGCCTCGCGCTGGCTCCGCGCGCAGCCAACGACGACCGCGCCGGTGAACTGGCACCGCATCTGCTCATCCTCGACATGCGGACGGGTCGGACCTTGGCCAGTTGCGAAATCCCCGAAGGTGCGGTGCTGCAACAGAGCGAATGTTACTTGTTGGCCGACGATTTTCATTGGTATCTGGTCTATAACAAGACCAATC
The DNA here is from genome assembly GCA_025056555.1 of Gemmatales bacterium. GTDB lineage: Bacteria > Planctomycetota > Planctomycetia > Gemmatales > HRBIN36 > HRBIN36. Next base: position 31,091 of record JANWVZ010000023.1, read on the forward strand.
GGGCTTTCGTCGGAGGCGGAGTCCTGGCGTTCGGCAATGGGCGACAGCTCTTCCCGCAGGGCACGATGATGCGCACCCTGCTGGTCGAGGGGCCACTGCTCGCCTGGGATCGTGTTTCAGGGCAGTTGCGCTGGAAGACCGAATTGCCCCTGCAGACACTCATCCTGGAACGCCTGGAAGAGATGCCCCTTCTTTTGTGCGCCAGTTGGCAGCGTACGCCCCTGGATAACGTCGGCCGTCGGGTTATGGACATCAATCTGGTCCATGCCGTGGATAAGCGCAATGGTAAACTGACGGAATGCGAAACGGCCATGCGCAGCCAGTTCCATGAACTGTTGGCCGACCGGGTACGAGGTACTGTGGAGCTGCGATCTGGCAATTTCCGTATTGTCTTTGAGGTAGCCGACCCTCAGGAGACAGCACAAGGCGGAGCCAGCCGTTCCGACGCTTCCGCGGAGCCGGGAGCGCCGCCCGCTCGCCCGGCAGTTCCCAATCCCCCGATTCGCGTGATTCAGCCAGCGCCCGCAGTTCCCGTACTGCCTTTACCAATTGCCCCGGCTCAGCCTGTCCCCAAGATCCAGATTCAACCCTTACCCGTCCCCATAGCTCCACCGGCCCAGGATGCTCCTGCCCCCGCTGTGCCCAAGATAATCCCGCCGGCGCAGCAAGTTCCGGCCAAAGCAGCGCCGGCCCCACTACCGCCCAAGGCTCAGCAGGAGGAGCAGGGGGATGCGTTGGAGCAAGAAATTCGCCAGCTGCGGAACAAGCTCCAGGAGATGATCCGCGAATTCAATAACGACGGCCCCGGCATTGACCGGGAAAAATTTGAACGCATCCAGGAGCTTATCCAAGAATTGCGCCGTTTGCAGGAAGAGCGTAGTCGGCAGCTTCAGAAAGTGCCACAACACCGCGCTCCCCAGCGTCCGGAATGAGCCTGCATGCCGACTGCCTGCTTGCCGCGATTTTCGTTTTTCCCCACCGCTTTTTTCCGCGGCGGTTGACGCGCGCTCCCACCACTGGACGATGTCCTGCGCGGTGCACTTTGGGCGGAACACCCTCTTGACTCAGCGGAGCTGTCCTCTCGCCTCGTGCTGAAGCTGACCCGACAAACCGGCCCTGTCATGTCCTCTGCGCAGCCGGGATTACGGGAAGCGAAGGGGTGTGTTGGTTGGTCTTGCCAGAGTGCCCCCCTGACGCGTCGTGAAATGGCGGTAGCCTCGCCGTCAGTCTAGAATGGCTTCAGGTACGAGGAGGTTGGCGTATGCTGCAGGCTACTGGAGGGTGGGCATGTTTACCGGCATCATTCGCCACCTGGGAACGGTGCACGACTTACGCGAAACCGGTGTGGGCAAACGCTTAACGGTCAGCCAGGCCCATTTAGCGCGGGCGCTGCAATCGGGGGACAGCCTGGCCGTCAACGGCGTGTGCCTGACGGTAGTCCAGGTCGAGGAGGAACGTTTGCATTTCGACCTCGGCCCCGAAACTTTGGCACGCACCAACCTCGGACGCCTGCAGCCCGGCGAGGTCGTGAATCTGGAACCGCCGGTGCGTCTTGGGGACGCGCTGGGCGGCCACTGGGTCCAGGGACACATAGACGGTCTGGCCACGGTTTCCTCGCGTCAGCATCAGGAACAATTCGACATGCTTTGGCTTAGTGTTTCCCCCGATCTTCTGGCGTACATGGTGCCGAAAGGCTCGATCGCGTTGGATGGGGTCAGCCTGACTTTGGTTGAAGTGCTCAGCGACTGCTTCAGCGTCATGCTCATCCCCTACACGCTGGCCCAGACTACTTTGGGCGTTCGCCGTATCGGCGATGCCGTCAACGTGGAAGTGGACATCCTCAGCAAATACGTCCGCCGCGCGGTGGAGTATCTCCTGCCATCTTTCCTGGCCAGGAAGTAATTAATCGTGCTCTACCGACCACACCGTTCGCCGCTTGTCGAAAAAAACGTGTCGGGGAAATTGACCGCCACCTCACTC
>JANWVZ010000240.1 GCA_025056555.1 Gemmatales bacterium
AGCGGAAAACTACCTCTGAGGCACCATGCGACCACAAGGACGCTTATTGGGTCTGGATTACGGAGAAGTACGGATCGGCGTGGCCATCAGCGATCCGGAACGACGGATTGCTTCGCCTGTGGAAGTGTATCATCGCCGATCCCAACATGAGGATGCGGATTACTTCCGCCGACTGGTGTTTCAGAAAAACATAACAGGTATCGTAGTGGGCTTGCCTCGACGTCTGAGCGGCGAGGAAGGCTCCGCCGCGGAGGCGGCCCGCCATTTCGGACAATGGCTCCAGGAAATTACTGGCCTGCGTGTCGCCTATTGGGACGAGCGACTGACGTCGCAGTTAGCGGAGCGGCTCATGCAAAAAGCGGGCTGGACTCCCAGAACGCGCCGCGAGAAAGCCGATATGATCGCGGCTCAGGTTATCTTGCAGTCCTACCTGGACGCCGGTTGTCCCATTTCGCCCCAAACGGCGCCGTCCGAACCAAGCTGACCGCCCAGACGCCCCTTGATTATTCCATAATTTCCGCGATTTTCTTATCCGCCAGCTCCTGGGCCTTTTTCTCTTCTTCGTCGGTCAAATTCTGTATCTTTTTCTTAGCACGTTCCTCGTCGTCCTCACTCATAGTCTTATTTTTCACTTCCTGTTCAATGCGTTTGTTAGCATCACGGCGAATGTTACGAATGGCGACTTTGGCATCTTCGCACAATTTCTTGACGCGCTGAGCCAGCTTTTGCCGCTGCTCACCGCTCATGGGCGGAATGTTGAGGCGCACGACCTTGCCGTCGCTCTGAGGCGTCAACCCCAAATCACTCTGCTGGATGGCCGAGACGACGTCTTTGCAGACGTTGGCATCGAAAGGGCGTATCAGAATCTGCTGCGGATCGGGCGTACTGATGGCCGCCAGTTGTTTTAACGGGGTCGGAGTCCCGTAGTAATTGACTTTGATCGTATCCACTAAAGCGGGGCTGGCACGCCCTGTACGGATGGTACGTAATTCTTCCCGTAAGTGGTTGACCGCCTTTTCCATGCGTTGTTGGGCGTCTTTGATAATGTCGTCGGCAAGCATATTAGCTCTCCCGTAACTTGGCACCGGTCCCAGGCGTGGGGTCGCCGTCAAGGCATTGCCAATAAGCCAATTCTCCGTTTTCATTATTCGCTGGTAATCAGCGTACCGATGGGCTGGCCTGCTATCGCCCGCTCGATACTGCCCTCGCGCTTGACGTTAAAGACGAGGATGGGCAGTCGCGCTTCCATGCACATATGGATAGCCGCCATATCCATCACCTGCAAGTTATCGCGCAATACTTGCGAATACGTGAGACGCTCATAGCGCACCGCATGCGGATTCCGTTCAGGGTCATCGCTATAGACACCATCTACCTTGGTCGCCTTCAACAAAATGTCGGCCTGAAGTTCCCTCCCCCGCAAGGCCGCGGCAGTATCGGTGGTCACGAACGGGTTTCCTGTGCCGCCACACAGAATGACGATCCGCCCCTTTTCAAGATGGCGTAAGCAGCGGCGACGGATATACGGCTCAGCCACCGTTTCCATACGAATGGCTGACTGCAACCGCGTTTCGCAACCGAGATGTTCCAAGGCATCCTGCAAAGCCAGCCCGTTGAGCACGGTGGCGAGCATCCCCATGTAATGGGCCGTCGCCTCTTTGATCACCTCGCCGCCCGCACTGAATTGCGCTCCCCGCAGAATATTGCCCGCACCGACCACAATGGCCAATTCCACGCCAGTATCATGCACCCGTTTTGCCTGGCGGGCGATCACCAGCGTTTCCTCCAGGCTGATGCCGCTCTTACCGCTGCCGCTGAAGCTTTCGCCACTGAGCTTCAGTATCACCCGCCGAAACCGCGGTACACTCCGCCCTGGAATAGATAAGATTTCTGACATCTCATTTGTCCCTTTTACCCTCTTCAGGTTTATGTAAACCCTGCTGCATTTTAGCCAAAACAGCCATTGCGTTACAAGCTGACTATCGAGGGAACGCAAGCGCTGCCCGTTAGAACACCTGACTCGGGCCATGCCGCGCGGTAAATGCTGAGACGCGCCTACGGCGGTGGTCGTCCGATTGGCTCGGACGTCCTTGCTTCACCGCTGCGGCGTATCGTAAGGCCAGGCTGATTTAGCGTCTGACCGCTACGAGGCTAAATGCGGGCGCGAAACTTACCTAGGTTTTGGTGCCTCCCACAACCGCACCGTACCGCCTATGCCACACGATGCGATGAGGTCGTCGCTGGGCGCGATAGCTACATCCGTGATGCCCGCTTGATGACCTTCTCCCAGGGCCAAGAGCTTACCGTCCAAATCCCACACATAGATGCAGCTCGGCAAGTCGAGATATTCCAGAATAACGGGGCGCTCTGGTGGGCCTGGCGTTTGGTCAATTGCCACCAACTTGACCTGTTTCCTGAACTCCGCCGAAACCAACCACGGCGCGGTCTTCGCACAAGCCACACTGACCACCGCGCCTTGATGCACACATCGATGCAACTTCTTGCCCTCGCGATTCCAGATTTCCACGAAACCTTCGCTCTGCCAGGGCAAGTTACCTCCGACGTTCACGTTCCAAGTGGGAATACGCCCTGACGGTGCAAATGGAGCGCCGTTATCGCCGTGAGCGGAAACCCAACGCAGTTCGCCGCTCGAAAATGTCCCTTCCAAATCGTAAACCCGCACCACCTGCCCTACCCCCTCGTAGGCGATGAAGCTACCTTTCTCGGTCAGTGGCTTAGTATGGTCATAAATCTCCCACCGCCTCTCCACCTTCGCGGTCTTCCAGTTCCAAATCCAGATCAGGTTGCCGCCAGCAAGACCGACTAGATGGCTGTCGGTCGGGTGCGGTGCCAAGCAGGTGACTCGACTCCCTTTCAGCAAACCGCTGAACTCGGCAGCGGTCTGGGATTCTTTCTTCGCATCCAATTCATTCATGAACCCAGGTCGAGGCGGTAACGACAAGCTCGATATCTGCCACCAATGCCGCAGTCTCGGTGGGCTTCCGAAAGCGGCCAATAACTGAATGCCGTCGCTTTGCAAGAAGCGTGCGGCGGAAACCCAACCGATATGCCTCTCGTTGATCGCGGGCACCTCCACCTTAAGCTCAAAAGCTAACTCCCCTTCCCGATGGATAACTACCTCTTTATCGTGCAAGCCTTTGCTAACCAAGTTCCTCCCTGCCCAGAGTTGCACCCGTCCCCAATCATTCACCAAAACATAAGAACCGCCCGGCGAAACATCCACCTGAAACAGTTTCAAGCGCGAGTCGAGCATGGGGTTTTCCTTATCTTCCGTGGCGATAGTTTGCTGCCAAGCCAATTTACGGTCGTCTAGATTCCACGCCCGTAAATACACCTTCCGCGCTTGCGGTGCCAGGCTCGTGGCATACAGGCGTTTCCCATCGGGCGAAAATTTCACCGATAGAAACCGCTCTGGCTTATCCCCATCTTTCTGGACAAACTGGTGCACTTCTTTGAGCTTCACGGCGTGGGCTGCCTTCGCCCCTTCTTGGCCCAAGCGTGCTAAGGTGGGATCGGCTAACGAAATACCCATCACGCAGGCCCAGAACGCTAAGTAGCCCCAGATCCGTGCCCGACGCCACACAATGATACTTTTTCCGCGCGGCATATTCTACTCCTCTTGTTTGCAGCTCATATCAAAGTGGTCGGCTGAGCTGGTGTTTGGTTGTATGACGGGACAGCTACTAACTCGGATCGCCAAGGGTGTGAAGTTGATCTCATGAAACTGGCAACGTTCCACGTTCAGGTGCCTGGTTCCCAAGTGGTGAACGTGCCCTAAGAGCACATCTTCAGGAGGGAAACGCCTGGGACCTGAAGAAAGCCCGAGGACGTACCCCGTTCGTGCGAGATCACGGCAGGTTGGCGGCTGTGGGCCAGAGTAAGATTGACGAGGCATTACGGCGGCTGCCTCCGTAGCAACCTGCGACCCAACGGCCGTCGGGCGCCACGGCC
>JANWVZ010000241.1 GCA_025056555.1 Gemmatales bacterium
GGACGAGTAGCTCCAGAGAGGTAGGTCAGCTTAGCATGGATCATTCATGGTTAGCATATGTAACTGGGGCATGCTACGGCGGCGAGCTATTGGATGGGCACTAAACCGCTGGTTACGCAGGTAGGCACGGATCGGTGACTAGTGGATAACGGTTGCTACGGTAAGGGCAGGTGAGTAGGCAGGCGGTTATTAGAGGTAGGAGTTTGAAAAAGATAAACCGCAGATTACGAGAATTGACCCAGACGGTAGCCGATAGTAGCGATGGAGGGATCAGGTAGGTTAATCAAGTTTATGAGCGATCTGGTCGCATCGAGAAGGTGGCTGAGCTATTATTTAGGGCACTGAAGCGATGACGCGACCGAGGCTGTGAATCATTAGCTGGCTGGCAACGAGCTTCCGATCCCTAGGTGACTGTCCGCATCCCAGGATTGGGATACTCATAGACAAGGATGGTGTGAGATTTCTATCGCATCATGCCGGGGGCGAACTTTCATGGGATGGATTCGACGATATCTTGTTGTACCAGTCCGGCAATTTCGAAGACGGCCGACCACAGGTTGCGTCGGACTTGCAGGTAGCCGAGTTGGGCATCGAGCCAGGCGCGATGCGCTTCGAGCAGACCGAGGAACGCTGAACGCAATTCCTCAGCTTTGGCGCGTTGGAACATGAGCCGCATTACTCTAAGCGATTCTTCGGCGCGAGGAAGGATTTGCTCGGTGTAGGTTTGGACTTGCTGACGAGCGGCAGAGTATCGGCCATGAGCTTCTGCGAGTCGGCGTGTCAGGTCGAGGCGAGTACTCTCCACAAAGCGGGCGTTACGAGCTAATTCGGCGTGAACGGCCAATAGGTTCCCTTGCTGCCGGTCGAAAACTGGAATGGGCACGCGTACCTCGATCTGGAATTGAGCATTGTCCTCGGAGGCGGAATAGAGGGGCAGGGCACGGACGCGGAAATTGGGAATGTTTTGAGCCGCGACACGTTGCCACTCCTGGTGCGCGCGATAGACAGCGAGTTCCGCTTGTCGCAGTTCAGCGGAACGTTCCAAGATAGCTGCGAGGGCGGCATCATAACCGTATTCAGGCACATTAGGGGGCAGGGCAGGGTACGGCACCAACAAAGTTTGTGGAGGCAGATTCGCGGTGGCCAACAAAGCTACCCCTGCTGCTTCCGCTTGACGTTGGGCTGCGGCTAACTGGGCGCGGGCATTCTGCAGTTCGATTTCGGCGCGGAGCAGTTCCCAACGCAGGCCTGCCACCTTTTCCAGTCGCCGTGCTAACGGGACTAAACCCGTTTCCTCCTCGCCGACTAAACGGACGAATTGCTCCAGAATCCGTACCTGCTCTTGGGCGAAAGCGTATTCGACCCAGGCGAGGCGAATGCGGGTAAGTACGTCATAGCGGCGGGCGACGAGTTGCCAATCGGTGGCCGCCAGGTCGTATTGCGCGACCTGCTGGGCAAGCCGCAGTTTACCCCCCGTTATGAACTCCTGTTCGATCCCAAAACCGTGGAGTCCGCCGTTACCTGCGGGACCACGTTCGCCGACGTTCTGGGCTTCGTAACTGATTTCCGGGTTGGGATACAAGCCAGCTTGAATCATGCGGCCACGAGCGGCTTCAACGTCCCAGCGGGCTGCTACTAAGCTAGGATGTGTTTCCAGAGCCAGCGCAATCAGGCTGTCCAAGTCGAGCGGTTGATTGGGGCCAGGGAATTGCTCGTCGGAAAGAGGACGAGGTTTGTCGGACGGTTGTTCGTCGCGTATCACCGCAGTCAATGTTCGGGCTGTGTGTTCCGATGGTGGTTGTGAAGCCGGCGTCTGACTGGTTTCGGACGATTGGTGAGCTCGCGTGCGGGCGAGTAGATAGTTACGAGATTCGATTTCCTGATTGGGCGGAGCCGCGCCGCGAACCCGCCACCACATCGTGTCTGCTTCGGTGTACCACCCCTGACTTCGGCAACCAGCCAATATCAGGAGTGTCAGCCCGGCATAGCTAAAAGCTGCAAAGGCGCAGTGATGGCGCATGGGCCAGCCTTTCGGGGCCAACTTCGGTAGCCTCGCCAAGCTCATAGTCTTCTTGTGTAGTATCGGCTATTCGGGATATACGGCTGGAGTCACTTTTGGCGGCTGGAAGGGTCAGCGTAGGCTTATTCCCGGCCTACTTAGTTTGCCAACCCGATGCGAAGCTAACCAAGTACGCCAGCTGGCGCAAACCTTGTCGCTCAAGGGGTAACACGAAACCTCGTGGCAAACTTTGCCGACGGCGAGTGCGTCATATCTCTGACAGTACCAGATGTATCTCTGATCCTGACAACGTAGGAGGAAACTAATGCGAACCCGTGTCGCAGCTTGGACGTTGATAGTGAAAGTCGCAATCCTGCTTACTTGGTGTGTAACTAACGGGGGCCAGGCAGAGGAGCAAGTGGTGCGGCTTCAGCCTACCGCAGTGTTGCATCAGCCTCATCCTGATGTTGAGGCGCAGATGTACGTGGACTTAGCGTTGTCGCCTGACGGCCAACGGCTCTATGCGGGGGCGAACCTCCTGCGGAAGTTCCGCGTGGATAAGATAAAGACGCCCGATGGACTGATCGTCGAACGCTCGGTGGCGTCAGGGCCACCTGCCGTGCTGGAATGTTGGCACATTGCAGAGGGAGGAGCAAAGCGGCTCTGGCAACAAGGTTTAGACATCCAGCTAACCGCGGGACAACTGGCTTGCTCTCCCGATGGTAAGCATCTAGCGCTGGGCGGCATCGAAGAGGTGCGGCTGTTGGAACCGACTAGCGGGAAAGCTGTGCGGCAGCTCAAGACGGAACCACCGCCGTTTGCCCGGTTGGTCCGGGGCTTGAGATTCTCTCCTGACGGTCAATTTCTGGCAGGACTATACCCAATTGGTGGGAGAAGCGGTCATGTCGTCCATATTTGGAAGGTTCAGACTGGCGAAAAGTCGTACCTTTGGCAGGTTGAGGGAGCGAACCAGGACGACTCGCAGCGTAGTTCGATTGTGTGTTGCGCATTTACGCGCGACGGAGACCATCTGATTTTAGGCGGCAGTTACCAGCCTATCATCGTTTGGCAACCGAAAACCAATCAGCTTCGCGCTTGGGCCTTGGATAACGAGTTACTGAGCCGCACGCCTTGCGTGCATGACTTGGCGGTGGCCCAGGTTAGGGACAAGACGTATTTCATCGCAGCCCACGGAACTTTAGCAGGCGGCGCTCAGCCAGGCGACAGCGTGGGAGTTATCACGGTGCGCGATGAACACGGTAAGGTCGTTTATTCGCGTGCGACGCGCGGCGCAGCGGTAGCCCTGGCAGTCAGTCCAAACGGTCGCTGGTTTGCCGCGGCCGAGGATGTTTGTAATTGGGTTGTCGGCCGTGGCCCAGGACTGGCACTGCGTTTGGAGAAGATTTCCAAACCGAGCGCGATTTATCTTTGGGACACAGAAACAGGGAAGCAGCTGGCTGTTCTGGAAGGCCATCAGAAGGGCGTCGCTGATGTCGTCATTAGCCCCGATGGTCGTTGGCTGGCCTCCTGCAGTGAAGATGGCACGATTCGGCTGTGGCAAATACCAGAGCAACTAAGCCGAAACCCGTGAGCGCGATGGGGCCGCAGGCCCCGACCATATTCAGGACATAGCGAACACTTTCGACAATTCATGGCCGATGCGGACACTCAGCTTTGGCTGGACAATGACGATCATCACAGGGGGATAGACCTATGCTTACGCGGCACCAGGTGGCTCTCGTGTTCGGAAGTGGGCTCCTCTTCGCGGTCCTAGCGGTGGCGCAACAAGGTAACGTGCCGGAAAAGCCAGCAAAACTTACGGCCCTGGCCATGCTCGAAGAACGACGCGAAGGTTGTGACAAGCGTTACATCAATTTGGCCATCTCCTCAGATGGACAGAGAGTTTACGCCGTGGCTCAGCTTATTCACGAGAATCCCGGGAAAGGTCCTAC
>JANWVZ010000242.1 GCA_025056555.1 Gemmatales bacterium
CTGTTGGTAATAGTGAGCCAGGATGATGGCATCCCGTTGCTTTTTCAGGGCGATGATTTCGGCAGTCACGTCATCGACGACTGACACCATCAGGTTGGTCCTCCCTCGAGGGTCGGCCCGCGTTTGGTGGGACCGTCGGATCCCACGGCTAGCATATGGCTAGGTTCAGCTCAGGCTTGCGACATCAGGTCCGGTTTTTCCATTATTTCCACCACCCCCCCACCCTTCCACCCCTGGTTACCCGTTACTGCGTTGGGGACTGCGGGCAGGGGTCTCTGTCACAATTCGGGCTCCAATTTGCTGCAGCGTTTCCCTTATACTGTGGTCGAGAACTGTCTGGCTAATTCCGTTTTGAATTTGTGCTTCTAACCGGATTCTTAACTTGATTTCCGCCCCCCTGTTCCGTAGAGGCATCACTACGCCGCGGACAAATTCAGAAAGTTTGTCCCAAGGGATGTCGGCTTCCAGCTTGTACTCGTGGATGTTTGTTGGTGGGGGTGGGGGGGTACCGTCGGATGGAGCAGTTCCTCCAGTTGGAGGCGTGATCGTGGTGCCATCGTCCCGCCGTGATTGTTGCTCTGATGAATCGATTACCGTCGTTCCACGCACCACACGCGTTTGTGAGTCGAGTTGGTCGACGGAGATCGTTTGCTTGAAGATGGTACGCTCTCCGATTCGTACGGCGAAAATCCCTTGCTGGACGCCCATGACAATCGCATCGTACAGAACCTGTTTGCTTTGCAGCACCGGCAGGTTTGGATATCGCAGAAAGGTATCATAGATGTCGTCTACGGATTTTTCTGATTCAGTTCCCATTGCTCTGTCCAGAAGGTGCTGGGGTGAAATCTTGTCGAGCCACAGATCCATGTGTTGCAAGTGTTCACGCACCCGTTGGGAAAGCGAGGTTTTAGCTCCAATTGTGGGCAAACCAAGGTCCAACCATTCGATTCCCTGCTCACTAGCCTTGGCAAGGTGACGGTAGGCGCTTATCAAGGGGTGAACGATAGCGGCTTCGGCGTCTTTGAGTTTGTTTTCCAGGCTATGCTGATTTTCTTGCGTGAGCTGCTGCCACAGGGTTTGATCGTTACGGATCGCTCGGTAAGCCAAGTAGCGCTTGACCCTCTGGCGGGCCTCGGCAAACTCCCTCTCATCAGCCGCTAACACGAACACCGTGTTCCGGAAAGTGCGGAAAGTCTGCCCACATCTGTCCAACAACTCATGGACAAACGTGTCTGTGGCACCTGATGGACGCGTATGTTCCGGTCCGAGAAGCACCAGTTTCAATTCTTTATTGTCCGGAACGTCCTGCGATACCCGCGGCCAGAGGATGCAGCGGAGTTCGTTGCCCCCTAGTCTTTCTAGACTCTCGCGGATTGCTTCTGTGATCTCTTCCGGTTTAATCGCCTCTTCCTTTTCGACGATAACCCGATTAAGATTCGGTTGGCTGGAAAACCAATACAGACCTCCCTCTACGTGTAGATACCAAAGTTCCTCTTCCAACCGTCGCAAGGCATCACTGATAATAGCCGAGGGCAGACCCGGCTGCAGCATGGCTAGACGCAACCGTTGGATTCCCACTCCTCGCCGTTTACTGCCGCTGAATGAGGCAAAAAAGATCGCCCGAGCCAAACCGCTCGCCACACTATAGCGAACGTATTCCGAACCCATCTCCTGATCGATCCGTTCTGATTTTGCATGGCCACCATCGGCAATGTCTGAGGCAATGACCCCCTGGTACTCGTTACCCACGTGTCGCAAAAACTCGGCCTGGATAGATGGATGAGCCAGACTAAGATGGGACGGCAGGATTAGCGGCGCCTGATGTTGTGTACGATAAAGCTCGCTCACCACTAGCGCCAATAAACGCAATACGCCGCGGGTACGCTGAAAGGTAGGGAATGTGCTCCAACGCTCGAACAGCACCTCAATCAACTCCGGGTGGAACGGGTATGCCTGGCACATCCGGTTGCGGTAGGCTGGTTCGCGTACCTCTTTAGGCAGGTCGTCTCCGAGTTCCTGGTACATCTCCACAAACTTTTCCGCCGTGCGACGAGCCTCCTGCGGTTCGCTTACGGTCTCAAACAGCCGCCGACGGATGACTTCGTAAATTTCCTCGCCTTCCACGGGTGTTTGAATGTTTTCGACACGCCCAAATACCCTTTGCAGCTCATGCAGTGCACGCTCGCCCTCTTCGCCATAGGGAGTGCTAGAAGGCAAAGTGGCGACCAATACACACCGGGGCAGCACCTTCACCGTCTCGGTCAGCTCCTGGTAAAACGCTACTAGCTGATCACGGAAATCGCGTGCCTTGACCGCATACTCGGCAGTTTCGTCCATTAAAATCAGCGTAGGCTGAACACTCAGGAGTTGGTGTAGCAGGTCTTTGCCCGGTGCACGACGTCTCTGATCATGCTCTTGCAGCAGTTCATACCGCCCCAGTTGCCAAGCCAACTCACCCCAGGGGGTTTTGCCCTTGAGCGGGTCGGCTGCGGTCCCCACGAAAGTTACAATTCTTGCATCAGGTACCCTCTCCAGGCCGATTTTTCCCAGTATGTCTTGCAGCGCCGCTGCTTGTTCCCGACCATGCCGGATAAAGTGGTACAAAGCGATCAGACTGTGTGTTTTGCCACCGCCAAAAGGGGTCTGGATCTGGATAACCGCTTCACCACTGTTCTGACCTGAAAGCCGTCCCAGAACGCTCGAGAGCAATTTGATTAACCCCTGAGTAAGGTACGTTTTGCGGAAAAACATCGTCGCGTCGCGGTACTCTAGCGGTCCGCGGTCGGCGACCACGTCCGAAAGATCGGCGGCATACACCGATTCGTCAAGTCGGCCCATCCGGATGTCTGCGTGCGGTGTAACAACTTGTATCCAGGGTTTCATCACCTATTCTCCTGAAAATAGTTGCTGTTGCTGACCCAAAGGTTGGCTCCTACGACTATAGAGTAACCCTTGGAGAACCTGTTTTTCCTTGTCGCCATCGGGGAGAACTTCACTAACTGCCTGGGCCACCTGCCAGAAGGTTTCGTTGGCTCCGTAGGTCTGCCCCAGATGCTCGGTCAGCTCCCTCGTGCGGTTTCTCTCATAAAGCATGCAGGCGCGATGCAAAGCATCGACCATCGTCTCGAAGCGTTCTTTGCTTTGGAAGCTGCTGTCTTTGGCACGTTCCTGGGGCGCGAGCACACAAACGTATTCTTTGTCCTTTTTGACCAATCCGCCAGCGAGCCATTGCTGGGTCAGTTCCACGCCCACCCCCGCCGCCAGCTTCCGGGCTTCGTCGAACGGCACGCGTGCATGATTGTACGTCCAGCGCCAGAGCAGGTAAAAGCGCGTCAGCGCGTCCACACCACCCAACTGCGCCTGGTGCAAAATCCGCGACAGCGCAAACTCGGCCACCACCTTGCGCACGTACTCCAGCAGCTCGGCGGCCGTCACCGCCTCGCCCGACAGCTTCTCCACCCGCGCGTATTTGCCAAAGGCTTCCATTGCCGGACCGATAGCGCTCATGAAGAAGTCCGCTCCGCGAATGCCTTCGCCCCAAAACTGCGCCAGCTTCTGCTGCACCCGCTCCTCAATCTCGCGCCGCACCCGGCCAAACTCGCCCACGGGCGCATCCGCCGCGCGCTTGCGGCAGACCATGTAAATCGAGGACGCCAGCGCCGCCGATTCCTGCGCGCGCAACCGCGCCTGCATCTCGGTGTGGATCGGCCACGAGGCCGTCATGTACAGCCCGGCCTCCAGCAGCGCGTTGATGACCGTCTCCCACGCCTCGGTGGTCTTGTGCGCAAACACGATCACCGCAATGCCGTCCGGACGCAGCACCCGCCGGATCTCCCGAAACGCCTGCGTCAGCATCTGCTCGAACCGGCGCATGGCCGCGTCCATGCCGCCAGCCTTGCTGGCGTCAGCCACCATCTCCTCGCTCTTGGGCGTCAGGGGCGTGGC
>JANWVZ010000243.1 GCA_025056555.1 Gemmatales bacterium
GCAGCACACCGGTCGGCCACAGTCACCGTAATCGGCCAGGAGGCGCGCTTCGTCGCGGATACCGATTTGCCGTAACTCAATCCTTTGCCGCAGTTCGCGGGAGACTTCGCGCACCAGTTCGCGGAAATCCACCCGCGACTCCGGAGGCTGAGCGAGAAAATAGAACACCACCCGCTCCCCACCAAAGAGTTGCTCTACCTCGACAATTCGCATCGGCAGCGCCAAGCGGGCGATCCAACGCTGACACACCTCCCGGGCGTGCTGCTCCTGAACCCGAAGTTGCACCAGATGCCGTTCATCATTATCGTCTAACACGCGGAGCAACTGACCGAGGCGGGTCACGCCCAGACTTTCTGCCGCGCTCGGTGTGGCCGGACACAACACTTCGCCGACCTCTGTGCCCCTATCCGTGACTACCAAAACGCGCGTACCGCGGCGTAGCGGTTGCGCTTCCTGGTCTTCCCATGCAAAGAGTCCCAGATTCCGCAAAGCTCCGTAACGAACAATATAGCGCTGCTGCATACGACATCACGACCTTGGGGTTGCCAAGGAAAAGCTGCCCCTGGCCCATGCCTGCCACGCTGTTCCCTGACTAGGAGGCTTCCTTCGACACAGCGTATTGTAACCAAGGCTCCAGGCAGTTGTAAAGCGCCGACCTGAGCCGTAGTGAAGCCATTTACAAGGAATTTATTCTCAGAGTCCGCCCGATGAACCAGCTGGAATTTTCTGAAGTGGCCCATCGAAAACCAGTATTTTGGGCACAGATACCCGTTGACCTTGCGGTATCAGCTGCGGCTCGGCAAGTCGCAGGATGAGGTGAATAGGATTTACTACCTCGGCGACCGAGGTAACAACGGCAGCTCCTACGCACAGCATGACACTTGATAGCATCGCTCATCGCCATGTCGCAAGTATTGGCATAGACGAAGGATAAGCAATATCCTGAGCGTAAGGGTCATTGTCCTCGCCTGTCCAAGGAAGACACAAGCAGAGCCAGCCGCGGACGCCGGGGCAAGATTTTGTCAGAAACGTTGTCCCCTTTCTGGCTCAGGCGTCGCTTTTTTATGGTAGATAGATGCCCAGGAAGAACACGGCATCGCATACCTGAGACCGGCGCCCTGCAGCCGCCAGAAGGAGTGCCGGCGGTTGTCGGCAGCGCCCCGAACTAAGGAGCCTCTCCTATGCGCAATCCGCATCGCCTCGCTGCCTTGCTGGCCACAATGACTGGACTAACCGTGTGTATGGTCGTGGTGCCGACACGCGCCTCCGCCCAAATCACCCCTACCGATGCTTACGTCCTACGAGTCACGACAATCATGAACAACTACGGCCGAGCCATAGAACGAGCGGCACAGCGAGGGGACGTGTTGGCTACCTCCCGGCTGTTCAAGGGCTGCGCTGCTGACCTGTATGCGGTTCCCATCTTCGGCGTAGATCCGCAGGTCGTCGCGACGGTTCGTAGTGCAGCACGAACTTGCGACACTATGGGTTCGGCCGTGCTGGAATTAAACGACCCCACAGTCCCCGATGAAGCAAAGGCTTTGCGGGCCCTGGAACTCCTGGCGCGCCTGGTGGAGTTGCAGCAACAACTGGAACGTTTGGGAGGAAGGTAACACCGCCCGCCCATAACGACACCATCGCCACTACAGAGTCCTGAGCACTTCCGCTCAGAGGCAGGTTCAGGGCCAGTGTCGGGCTAACAATGTATATGAGGACAGCCTCCATAGCGTGTTCGTGGAGGCTTTTTTGTTCACTGTCTATTTGAGTGCTGATTTCCGTGATGGCTTATAAAGGCTGTGTTGAAATGCACGGGGAATTTAGCGCAACAGATCCAGGTCCACGTGTTGCCGGAGCTTCTTCTTAGCGCTATGCCAATAGCGTTTAACCGTGCGCTCGCTGACCTGCATCAGTTCAGCAATGGCTCTCTGTTTCATACCCTCATACCATCGCAGGGTAACTACCATTCGCTCGTTTTCGTCCAAGATTCCTTCCTGGTCAATGAGTTGATGAAATCGTTCCCAAGCTTCCTGGCGGTCGGGGTGGTGAGGATCGTCTCTTTCCGCTGGCGTAACGGGGCCGGCGGTCCCAGCCGGGTATTGACCGGGATCCAGACTTACCATGGGTCGAGGTGGAAGTCGCCGTAGAAGTTCCAGAGCAGCCCAGCGCAGATGTTGACCGGCCAGGGCCAGAAAATGCCTGGCATCCCGGAAACCTAATTCGCCCTGGAGCATCTTCCAGATGCGTAGGTTTAGTTCTTGCAGGAGGTCCGATTCGGTAACCGCGACGTCGCGCTTAAGGCCCAACATTTTGGCGGCGATTCTGCGAAACCGGACGCGCAAGTACTCGAAGAGCTTTTCACCAGCCTCGGCATCATGGTTCATGGCCGCAATGACCAGTTCTTTCATGTCCTCCATAGGCCTTTCCGCATGAAACGTTGGTTCGAGCTAAGCACGATCCATTCTAGGCACACCGCTTAAGCGTTGGCGTGAAGAACGAGCGAAACCTCAAGATGCGACGAGACGAGGACGCGGCTATTCCAGCTGAAGACAGAGGCGATTGTCCCCGTCTGGTACAACCTGACAGAAGAGGCCCGAGCGGTTTGGGTCGCTGTAGTGTTCGGGCAGCCGTGGTTCGCCAATACTCAGCACACTGACACGGTACCAACCCGGTAGAATCCCCCCGCCCTCCTCGCGGCGCAAGGTAAAACAGCCATCAGTCTCGATAATGCCCACAGCCAGCACCTGATGCCGACTGCGCTGCGGATCACTGACGATGGCGACCACCCCTTGACGCAGCGGCTGACCGCGATACTTCACCGTGCCTCGCACTTCCGGCACTGGGATGGCTTCCGTGCCACAACCCCCCAAGCACAACATCCCTCCCGCTATCACCCCCAGCCAATATCCCGTTCGCAAGGCACTTGACCCTGATGGCTTCGCCAGTCGGACGCCGAGACCTCCTTCTGCCTGACAGACGCGGTCGTATCGTGATTATCGGCTGATCAGGGCCTAGACTGTATGGTTCCCCGCCGAAAAAGCTCCACAGAAACCGGGCAGCCTGGTCGCATTTGGCCCTGAGTGCAAAAAAAGCGGGCTGGCTTCCACCGTTGTCCGCCAATGCCAGGAACGGGCGAACCTCAACTCTGCTTAGGACTACTTCTGCCTTAGATTCAAAGCGAATTGTTGTCGGGTCAAGGAAGTTTCCTTAGCGGAGTGAACGCTACTTGAGTCGAGTGCCTTGACCACCGTATTTGTCTTTTGAGGTGGATGATCCTCAGTGTGGGTTTTGTTGTATTGACTTCAAGACATAGTGAGCCTCCTTCTGCGAGCGCGAGTTGGGCCGAGTTAACTGTTTTGCGCCAGGAGGAAGAATCTTCCCGTTGCGATTGGGTACGGTTTGCAGCTTATTCCTGAGCTTGTGCGACGACTTGCCAATCGGAGAGGGGTGTGACAACGCTGGATATCCCATGCCGCATGATAGTGAGGATGGATTGCGCCGAGGAACGGGACTTTCCTGAACGCTACCATTCTAAGGAAAAACTCGCCTTGTTATGAGCAATCTGAAACGACAACATGCAACGGCAGGCGACTGTGTATTTCGCGTATAACTTGCCCAGCTTCAGATAATTGCCCGCGCTGGTTTCAGCCCGCTGAACTAAAGGATGGGAATCGTTCCAAGAGCGTGCACAACCTTATGGCAAGTCTAACAGCTCATGGAAACGCAACATGGTCTTTACGGGAAGCGGCAGAGCCACCCCAGTTATTGCTGGAGCAGTGCTTCTAACCTGTGACGGCAGTTCGCATTTACCCGTCCATACGGGCAAGTATATTTGCGGGGCTCCGTAACCTGATGGGTGCTGTCTATGAACGACTCTGCCTGGTATTGTTCCGATTTCAGAGTCGAAGCCGGCGCCAGTCGCGAGGGGCTGGGCGATTCATC
>JANWVZ010000244.1 GCA_025056555.1 Gemmatales bacterium
GGACACCTGGTCGAATTCGTGGGCGATAGAATCAATAAGTCGCCTCGCTCGAAAGTCGGCGACATTATTATCCAACTGAACAACGATTCTGCGGCTGCGGGCGCTCGCATTGTCATCGAGGCCAAGGCACAGCAGAGCTATACCGAGAGGCAAGCCCTGGAGGAACTCGCCCAAGCGCGGCAAAACCGAGAAGCCCAGATGGGCATCTTCGTCTTCTCGCGAAAGACCGCGCCGAAAGATATGCTTCCCCTGTTTCGTCAGGAAAACGACATCCTCACGTTATGGGACCCGGAAGATCCAAGCACCGATATATATTTGCAAGGCGCAGTGCTTGTTGCCTTAGCACTATGCGTCCGTGCGGCCAAGCAGAGCACCCTCGCCAGTGCCGATATCGAAGTTCTTGAAAATGCATTAAGACAGCTGGAAAAATCTCTCACGGGACTGGAAAAAATCGAAAAATGCGCAACCACGATTCGCAACCAGGCAGACGAAGTTCACAAGGAAGCCACGAAGTGCCGTAAAGAACTCGAGAATCAACTCGACGCCTTACGCCACTCTCTCGAAAGCTTGCGCCACTTGTTCCAGCGCGGCAATTAACTAAGTATTTCGCGCTCATGGGCTAATTAATCTAAGTCTTTAGCTTCGGGCAGGTGTACCTAGCTTCTATTGCCTTTTGTCTTATAAATCCACCAGGCTGCTAATTGATCAATATAGCCTTTCTAGCGCGGCCAACAGACGTTAGGCTAACATTATATCGCAGTGAATTTATCTCTGGGGGCAATCCACATATGCAGTTGTATATTTCTATCCAAATCTCTCGTCGCCTTCGCCAACCAATTCCCGCACATGGTTAGCCGACATCCTTGTTAGTCGCGGGTCAATACTTCTACGCCATGCTCGGTGATCGCTATGGTGTGCTCTACATGTGCGCTCGGCAGGCGGTCGCGTGTAACTATCGTCCATTTATCGGGCAGCGTGATAACTTCCTTATTGCCCATATTGACCATTGGCTCCACGGCGACAACAACTCCCGGCTCCAGGCGCCAATCCGAACGTTTCAGTTCCCAATTGGTGTAATTAGGCACCTGAGGCGGCTCATGCATGGTACGACCAATGCCGTGGCCTACGTATTTTTCCACCACCGAGTAACCATGCTGCTTGACGAATTTCTCCATCTGGCCTGCCACTTCAGACCACCATTGGCGTCGTCCCATTTCCCGAATGGCCAATTCGAGGGTTTCTTCCGCGACGCGAACCAAGCGACGGATCGCAGGGCTTCCCTCGCCCACAATTATGCTAATCGCCGCATCAGCACACCAACCGTCTTTCTTACAGGCCGTATCTACTTTCAATAAGTCGCCCTCCCGTAAGACCCGAGGGCCAGGTATGCCATGCACCACTTGCTCGTTGATGGTAATACAGCACGTCGCGGGAAACGGTACCCGACCTGGATGTCCCTTAAAGAGCGGCTCCACCCCTTGTTGCCGATAAAACTCCTCCACCGCCTGGTCTATATCCACAGTGCGTACGCCGGGCTTGGCCATTTCCCGTGCGATGCGCAGAGCGGCGGCCACGATCTTCCCGGCTTCCCGCATCTTCGCAATATCTTCGGGGCGTTTATATTCGATTTTCTGCGCCTGTACTCGCTTCAGCATCATGGCAGCTTAGTTGCATTTGTCGTGGCATCTAGCGATTATTTACCATCTAATCAGGCCCAATATAGTCACTTGTCTGCTGAGACAATGTCGCTAAGTCGCTGAAAAATGTCTTGCGGCGCTCCCAGCCCGTTTATTTCGATCAATTTACCTTGCTCTCGATAATAGTCTATGACTTGCGGTAAAGTGGCGTGGTAAACGCGGAGGCGTTCGCGCACCGCTTCTTCTCGGTCGTCGGCGCGCTGTACTAATGGAGCGCCGCAACGGTCGCACTGATTTTCCCGTTGAGGCGGATGCCTGGGCAGATGATAAACGGCCCCGCACTTTGGACAACTGCGCCGACCACTGATGCGTTGTACGAGTTCCTCATCGGGAACAGTAAGCAAAACCACGCGGTGCAGCGGCAGCCCTACTTCGTGTAAGACCGCATCGAGCGCCTCGGCCTGTGGCCGCGTTCGCGGATAACCGTCGAGTACGAAACGCTCCGGTCGGTCAGCGCGACGAAATCGCTCGGCAATTACGCCGTTGACCACGTCGTCGGGAACGTAACGCCCTTGCTCCATGTAGGGACGGGCCACTTGACCTAAGGGCGTATTCTGCCGCACGGCCTGGCGCAGAATATCGCCCGTCGAAATATGCGCTAATCCGCACCGCTCCTGGAGCAGGTGGGCCTGTGTTCCTTTACCGCTTCCGGGCGGCCCCAGTAGCACCAGCCGCATGGGTAACCTATTTGGGAGATTGCCTCTTTTTTACGGATATTTCATTTTAGGGTTTGCTGGCCTGGAAGTCACCCTATTTCCCCGAGGAAACCCAACCTCGCCTCGGAAAAACTCGTCTTGCGATAGCGGCGTAAAATGGCATAGGAAGCTCGGTAGTGCGCCCAGGTTCTACGAGGGACAGCATCGTAAGGCCAGGTCGTTCCTCAGAGGCGCACTGGACAGCACACGCTTATTGACCGGGCGGAACACGGGAGGAGGAACCATGCCTGTTGTGACAGAGCGGCGCAAAGAGCAGATTCGCCAGGCCGAGGAAGTGCTTGGCCTGGAAACACGTCGCATGGGTTTCGCGCGCAGTCTGTTTTTCGGACAATTTCGCTCCGATTTGATTTCACCTTGGCCCATGTTAGAACCATCCCAGCAGCAGGCGGCCGACGAGCTGATCACCCAATTCCGCGAGTTTGCCGACGCCGCGATCGACCCGTTCGAAATTGACCGCTTGGCCGACATTCCCCAGTCGGTGATGCAAGGCTTGGCCCGGTTAGGAATGTTCGGACTGACTGTACCTCGGGAATTCGGCGGACTGGGACTTTCGCAATCCGCGGCCGTTCGGGTTATGGAGGCCGTGGGGAGCATAGACGCCAGCATTGCCGTGATGCTCAACGCGCACCACAGTATCGGCCTGCGCGTCATCCTGCTTGCCGGCACGCCAGAGCAGAAGCAGCGCTGGTTACCGCCACTGGCACGGGGCGAACAGTTGGCCGCGTTTGCGCTCACCGAACCCGAAGCTGGTTCCGATGCCGCCAATGTCCAATCCCGCGCCACGCCCTCCGAAGATGGTCAGGTGTATTACCTGACCGGCGAAAAACGTTACATCACCAACGGTGCCATCGCAGGCGTCCTGACCGTGATGGCCCGCACTCCAGTACCAGGACGCCAAGGCACGCATGTGACCGCTTTCCTAGTTACACCCGACCTGCCCGGTTTCGAAATCGTGGAAGCCCGCATGCCTAAATGTGGCATTCGTGGCACGGTGACCAGCCGATTAGCTTTCCACGACATGCCCGTACCTGCGGCCAACGTCTTGGGCCGACTCGGCGAAGGACTCAAACTGGCCCTGACCGCAATTGACTACGGCCGCATTACCTTCGGCGCTACGTGCACAGGTGCCGCCAAAGTATGTCTGCAAGCGGCCACACGCCATGCTGTGCAACGCCGTCAATTTGGCCAACGGTTAGCCGACTTCGAAATGGTCAAAGAAAAACTCGCTCTCATGGCCGCGGACATCTTCGCCATGGAGTCGGCCACCCACCACGCCGCTTCGCTCCTGGACGCACAGGCGGGCGACTCCATGCTGGAAACCGCCATCGTCAAGCTCTTCGCCTCGGAAGCCCTGTGGCGCATCGTCAACGACACGATCCAGATATTCGGCGGCCAGGCTTATTTCTGCGACGAGCCTTACGAACGCATGATGCGCGACGCCCGCATCAACCTTATCGGCGAAGGTGCCAACGACGTGTTGCGCGCATTCGTGG
>JANWVZ010000245.1 GCA_025056555.1 Gemmatales bacterium
TTGCCTCTGTACGCGAGTTATACCGTGGACCCTGACAGGAGAAAGAAGGCATTGATGGAGGCGAAAGCGAACAAAAGATTCGATGAGATTCGCGCATTCGAAGGTACGTACAAAGACGGGCAACTCTGGGCAGAATACACGGTTCAAACCACGGATATTATCAATGGAATGGAAGTTCCACGTCAATCCGAGCTGCGCTATCGCCTTGAGGCGAATAGTCCCGTAAAATCAGCTTTTATTCGAGTTGTTGTCACAAATGCCACAATCACGGCTGATATTCAAAGGGCTGTTCGGCCCGAGCTGCCCCCAAACACATCTGTAACGGATGGACGATCGGATTTTTCCTTTAGATACCTTTCGAAAGACGGTGATTGGTTGGAACTCCATGAACTACCATTATTCGCGACCAGGCTCCAGGACACCTCATGGGAGGAAAATGCAGGCGCTGCAATTAAAACATTCACGAGGGCTGTAGTCGCTGGCTTGGTTTTCATTCCCGTCGTTTTGATTACGTATTATTTTATCCGGAAACGACGACTGTTTCCCCGGCAGCTGACAACTACAAAACACACTACAAATATCCTGTTATGAAACAGTACATTCGCCTTATTATGGTTGGTGCAATCACGCTGATCTTCAGCCTGGCATTCGGGCGATCTTTTTTCAAGCAATGTGAAAGCGTTCGGGGCAGGGATTGGAGAGACTGCGCGTTGGTTGGGGGCGTATGTCAGGGATCTTGCTATAAGAACATTTCTTTGTTGTCTACCAACGACGTGTGCAAACGGTGTTATGCAACGTTACTTCCCGTTTGGTGCACGACGATGCCGACCCCCACCAACGCGCTGGCAATAGCGGAGGTCGGGAATTGTGTGACAGCCGCCGGTGGTTGCGATTGTTCATACCCGTCCCCACCCATCAGGAGGGTTATTCGTGTTCCGTGCGAATGCCAATGAAAGTCATCGATTCAACATTTCAAACCACAAAATCTGTTTTGGCCAGTGCCGTTTCCCTGACACCCGACACCCAAATAAATTCGATTGTACTATTTGATAGCAGAAATTTGAATCAATTCGCCAAAAAAATGCTGGCGGCAAGCAGCCGGTGTTGGCTGTTATAATTTTCGAGAGTGGCCGTTCGGATAGCAGGCTCTCTCACCCAAGTCAGTGATGGGCACGACATTAGGCGATAAGAAACACAGCTAGCGTGTGATGGAAATAAAGCTGAGGCTAATTACGACGTATTTTTTATCGCTTGCAATTGTCTTGTGCGTCACTGCAGTCGGGAAAATCACAACAGTGCTACAAAACCCGAAGCTGATTTGGGAGACTGATTCAACGCTTGATTTGCCCAAGGGGGTTGTATTGCTGGGGGCATGCGTTTTGGAAATATGTGTTTCCATTTTTTTGTTGTTTTCGAAGAGCGCGCGGATGAAAGCTTCCTTGGTCCTCTGGCTCTCGACCATTTTTTTTGCTTATCGAGTTGCTCGCTGGCTCGGCAATGAGGATGTCCCTTGCTCATGTACAGGAGCACTCGAAGTGATTGTTCCCGGCGGACCTGCGACGGCCGATAGAGCCGCTATATGGGTTCTGGGCTACATGGTAGCAGGCAGTGCGCTTCTGCTGGGGTCTCACATATGGGCAATCGCGGCACAGCAAGCCCAAAAACAGTACGGCGGTGCATAAGAGGAAGTGTGGCGTTTATTTTGGTACTCATCTTGTTGCCTCCGATCGAAGTCGGCTGTGCTGCGATTTCAACCCCGAGAACAATGTCATTAATGCTTCGAAAGGTGGTGCTGAAAAAAAGTGAGCGGCAACGTGGCGCTTGGCAAAGTGTTTCCTGGACTGGAATCGAAAATGTGTCCCCCTATTTTTTGCATGCAGCATTGGTAGGCGAAGATCGAAAGTTCTTTTACCACAATGGGTTCGACTGGCAGTCAATTAAAGCTGCCATTTACGAGTCGGTCCGCAGGCGACGTCCTCCACACGGGGCTTCAACCATCACCCAGCAATGCGCACGCTCCTTGTTTTTGTGGCAGGGCCGTTCTTGGATTCGCAAGGGCTTGGAGGCCTACTACACCGTCTGGATGGAGCTGCTCCTGAGCAAACGCCGCATTCTGGAACTCTATGTCAACGTCATCGAACTGGGCGAGGGCATCTATGGCATCGAAGCCGCAGCACAGCACTACTACGGCAAGGCAGCGAAGGATTTGTCCCGTGAAGAAGCGGCGATGCTTGCGGCGATTCTGCCAGCGCCCAAGCGGTGGAATCCCTTGCAGCCGAATGAGTTGGTAAAGCAGCGGCAGCAACTCATTCTTAGCCATATCGGAGAGGTTCGCCTGCCTTGGGAGCCTCCAATGAAGACCGCCCAACCTGCCGCGCAACCAACACCGCAATGACAGCCGATATCGAGTCGGCGCAACCACAGGATCCGGGGAGGCCCACCAATGTGCTCTCGACGAACGCGCCCTGAGGCCTTGACGCTGCTAGAACTGCTGGTGGTAATGGCGATTATCGCAGTGCTGGCTGGTTTGCTCTTGCCGGCTCTCACCCGCGCCAAGCTTCGGGCGCAACAGGTGGTTTGCGTTAACAATTTCAAGCAACTGACCGCAGCTTGGAAACTGTACGCCGATGATCATCAGGGTCGGCTGGCACTTTCCTTTTACTTCTTTCGGGGTCAGGTCAACACCTGCGCCTGGGTGCGCGGGAGCATGGACGATGATGTGGTGGTGTATCCGCCGGTAGAGGCTGGGGTGCGGGATTCGACCAACCGGCACGGGATCGAGTGGGGCAGCTTCTATGCGTACGCACGGGCCCTGGGCCTCTACCGGTGTGCGGGCGATTCAAGCGCGGTGGAGGGGCGCTTGCGGGTGCGTAGCTATGCCATGAACGGCTGGATGGGCGGTACGTGGGTCAAGGGCCAGAGCAATTATGTGGTGTTCAGGCGCGAGCAAGACGTCGTGCGACCGGGTCCGTCCCGGACGTGGGTGTTCATTGATGAGCACGAGCGGAGCATCAACGACGGATGGTTCGCGGTGGACATGGAGGGGCGACGTGGCTTGTTGGATGCGCCGGCGGTGCGGCATGGTGGAGCGTATGGTTTGTCGTTTGCGGATGGGCACGTGGAGGTGTGGCCATTGCAGGACGGGCGAACACTGCGATGGGCAAGGTTGCCGATCCCGAACACGCCGCTCAATCCTGACTGGGCGCGGCTGGCTGCCGCGACCACAAGCCTCAAATAACAACGATCACAACGATCAGTCCCTGCTGATGGCCCGCAGTTCCTCCTCAAGGCGACGGCGTAGCGCTTCGCGCTGCGTTTCGTCGGCGTCACGCGGCACCCGCACGGGTCGGCCGATCACAAACTCGCATCGCGCAAACGGCAGCGGCACCAGGAAACCGTCCCAACTCTTGAGGCGGAGTTTCCAGTTGAGCCGGTAACCGGCGGGCACGATTGGCAGGCCGGTCAGTTGCGCCAGCGCGATCACGCCTTCCTGCACGACGTAGCGCGGCCCGCGCGGGCCGTCGGGCGTGATCGCCAGGTCGTAGCCGCGTTCGGCCCACGAGACCAGTTCGACCAGCGCCTGGCCGCCGCGACGTGAGGAAGAACCGCGCACCGGCAACACGCCGAACCGTTCGAGAATCGCCGCCAGCAACGCACCGTCGCGGCTGGCGCTCACCAGCGCCGCCAGACCCGCCGTGCGATTGCGACGCCGCGCATAACCGAAGTAAGCCTCCAAACACAGCGCCAGCCGATTGTGCCAGACGGCATAGATGGCCGGTCCGGCGGGTGGCTGCTCGAAGAAACCGGAGCGATCCTCCCAGCGATACCGCAG
>JANWVZ010000246.1 GCA_025056555.1 Gemmatales bacterium
AAGAGCTGGGCCAAAACCCTGTCCTCACAACGCCAAGACGCAGTGAAACGACGCTAAGCCTCTTCTTGCTGAGCCTAACAGTATCCCCTTATTGCACCCGGCCTCAGCCTCCTATCGCGGAGTTTAGGTGAGTTGTAGCACCTTTAGCGTGATAGGCCTCGCTGCAGCAAGTAATACCTATAAAGCAGTTTTGTATGCTGGATCAATTCAAGGAATCTAGGCCCGTCTCTGTTGCCGGAATACGCAGGAATCACCACGTCTAATATTCCGCTAGCTCCGTGCGCGCCAGGCTAACATCGAGGCTTGTGTCGCGATGTTACACGCGCAGCATTGACTATGGTCACTTACCCAAGGAATTGCCCAGCTTTTGGAACAACTCCAGCCATGCTAAAGTGAACTTGTCAGTCAACTCATGGGAACGCTGTAATTCCGCTGGCGTCTTTCCCCAGTAAAAACCAATCCAGCCGCTGGCATATCGCTGCGATTGGACGATGAACTGCTCCAGCTCACTTGCTCGGCAGTGTAAGGGGAACATCTCCTCGATGACAATAGGCTTACCAACGGCATACTCTTCAAGACGCTTTACTGCCTCCTCAATCTCGCCGCTTTTCGGATAGATGTGCAGCGACAGGAAGTCAAGATAAGAGGCTAAGGAACGTGGGTCGAAGCCGGAGTGAAACTTGCGCCGCTCGATGTTACCGTCCAAAAGCCCGACAGTAATCAGGGTATGTGGATCGTGCCGACGAATGGCCGACACCAGCGTCCGCACCCACTGCTCGCCAATTTCCTCTCGACGGCGTCCTCGCGCATCCAAGGTAATGAACTGCACGAAACATTTGCCACCAAATTCCGGCCCGAGCCAATTCTTTCCCGGTACCTTCCCACCTGGAATTACCGGTTCGTTCATCAGGTCATAGCACCATAACGCGGGGTGTCCCGCACAGCATTGGGCTACCGCTTCCCAGAAACGCACCTGGATTTCCCAACGCTGTCCTTCGTCGAGGGCGTCATACCATGCCGGTACTTCTCGACGGTGATAACAGCCTAAACCCGTCAAATCCACATACAACCCGGTTTCTGCCGCCAAGTCTAGTAACTGTCGCAGCTTTGATAAGGCTTTGGCACTAGGTACATCAGGCACTGGCAGGAATCGGCCTAACTGCAGATGAATCCTTACAACGTTGGCCCCCAACTGTTTCATCTCACGAAAGTCCTGCGTTATTTTGTCCCATTCACTGTCCCAATAATCCTCGATAAGCCGACCCTCCTCGTCATGGTCATAATTGAAACCCCAGGGAATAAACCGCCTACCTGAGGGGCTCAGCGAAAAACCAGTTCCGTCCTTAGTGGTTACGATTCGCTCCAGGTGAGGCGGCTTATTCTTCGAGGCCTGGGGGTGAGCAGCGCCCGCCGGCACCAGGAGTCCAACCACAACAACGATGCTCGCAATGTTCAGTATTACTACGGTCCCGATATGGTTTGTTATGCATAACGCATTGCATCGTTTCAGGGTGCCCATTATTCACCATCCTTCCTGGGGGCCAAAGCTAATGAGCATGGCCGAGTTTTTGTTCACCGCCGAATCCTTGAGTCGGAGAATCAGTGCAGTCGGTTGTTGTAGCGTATTGCTACTTGGACACCCAGGGATCCTATGCCGCAACTACGTCGCTTCCGCGAAGCGGTGGATGGGCACGGGGCGAGCGGGACGGAAACGCTGATACGTCAGCCAGTGGGCCGTTACACCATGTTCACGAAAGACCGCCTCGGTTGCTTGACGCACCGTTTGCCATAACAGTTCCGGGTCGCAGGCAACGCGGGCGTTGAGAATAACTTGCCCCCATTGAGTCGGCTGCGCACAACAACGGGACAATTCCACGCGGCCGTGCAGCTGGACCAAGTTCGCCGCGCTACTGCCCTGCGTTGTGTGGAGCAAACCCTTCAGGTGGGCCACCTCGGCACCGGATACTTGCAACGCCTCGTGAATGCGATTCAGTACTGCGGTCAAAAGTACGTCGGGAATAAATGCTAGCTCCGCCCGCAATTCGGCAATAGCGTTCAGCCAGCCTAATTCGGCTTCTCCCTCGGCATAGATGTCGTAGTCCACCTCGGCAATGTGGGTACCATAACGCCCCGGCAGTTCCTGAAAGCGTATCAGTTCCTCCAGGCCTTGGCCCGTGCGGGCGGAGAAAAAGAAAAGATGTTTCTCGGGATATTGCCGCTGGAGCAGTTGCCGGAGTTCTTGCACGTCGGCATCGCTCAGCAGGTCGAGCTTGTTGACGGCAACAGCATCAGCCTCTTCGAGTTGTTTATGAAAAATGTACGCTACTTTGGGCGAAAATCCGCCGAACCGCTCGCCGCTCAAGATACGCCGGGCTCGATGCGGGTCGAGCAATACGACATAGGGCGCTACCTGGTATTGAGCGGGATAAAAGCGTTTCAAGGGTTGAATAACCGTGGCCACCAGATCCGTACAGCTTCCCACAGGTTCGGCGAAGATTATGTCAGGCCACTGCTGAGCGGTCAGTTGCTCCGCGACACGGATGAGGTCGTTCAGTCGGCAACAAAAACAACCGCCTGCAACTTCGGAGGCCGCGGCCAGGCTGCGGAATAAGGCTGTGTCCACGAGGTGATCCGCCTGGTCATTGGCAATCAGGGCCACACGCCGTCCCTGCTGGATGTAATGCCGTGCTAATCCCAGCAACGTGGTGGTCTTGCCCGCGCCTAAAAATCCACCCACCATCACAAAGCGCACTGGTCTCATGCCGACACTCCTTTCGGGCCAAATATCACGCAGCCTCCCTTACCTGAAAGTCCGCTAATATTGTTCGGAATCCTTCCAGACGGCGTAGGTCTCTAAATATTCGGCTAAGGTTTCCATGTTCCTGATGAACGTGGCCATTCTGATTTCGTGGTTATTGAGCCAGCGTCCCTCTGGATCTTGTGTTTTTATAATAGTTCGCACCGTTGGCTCCAGTTGGTCGAGCCGCGAACGAAGCGCTTGCCGCGTTATTGGTCGTTTGGATTGGTCAAGAAACCTCTGCCGTCCGACACGCTGCAGATGCTCGACTTCTTTCATCAAAGCAGGTATGCCGTATTCGCCCTGGAATGAATAGTGTGTTGGGAGGTCGTCCTCGGTGTAAACGAGTTCATAGCGTTTATTGCAATACAGGGGGCGATTGGTTTGTAGCTCGTAAAAACGGGACCAGCGACCATTGGCTAGACGCGAACGCCGCATCCAGTCGATAGCCGGGGGAATCGGCCGAAAGAACCGCTCGTCGCCTGTTACAAGGTAAAGTCGCAGGAGAGTCCGGATGGCACTGGCCGACTCCGCGGAGGAAACAGCCGGCGGCTCAAAAGTTCGAGCCCAGGCGGGTTCCATGTCGAGGTTATATTGCTGCGCCCAAGCGGGTTGCGGTTCAGGTAATTGAGCCCGAAGCAGAAACTCGCCAGCTCGGACCGCTGCCTGGAGATAGTCGCGTTGGTCATAAACTTCGTGAGCCCGCAGTAAGGTGGAGACGATAGTTTCCAAAACCCGGTCATTCAACGTGTAATACATACCGTAATCGTGCCCTCGGCCTGGATGAGTGCGAGGCCAGTCGGAGGGACAGCGAGCGCGTGCCTGGGGGTTGGCCACAGCCGGTAATCGTCCCGAATAGCGTTGCGGCCAAGCGCCGCTTCCGTATTGGGCCTCAAGGAGTTTGGCCAGTCCGTACTGAACGGTGCGATGTATTCGCTCCTCTTTATGCTTCAGAACGCGGTCTATTTCCATAAGGAAACGTAGGGCGCTTTGCGTGGTGTCATCATCGTAGGTGCTGCTATTGCGCCGTGGG
>JANWVZ010000247.1 GCA_025056555.1 Gemmatales bacterium
AATCGAAGAACGAACGCGACAAGTATATGATGGTGCTGGTGGGTGTTTCACCGAGACAATTAAATTTCCCATCTGGTTCGAACCCGTTGCGGACGGGAACACCCCCATGGCTCCAGCACTGGAATTGGCGTACCAAGTTGTTGCAGAATTTGTTCAAGAGCATCCCCTGGCCTTTCCGCCCATCGTCATGAACATCACAGACGGCCAACCCGATCCAGGAACCGAGCCTGAGGTTGAGAGCGTCGCGAACCGACTACGTAATCTCGCTACTCAAGATGGCCAAGTTTTGCTCTTCAACGCCCACATTTCTGAGAGCACGGGCCAACCTATTTTGTTTCCCGATAGCCACGCCATACTTTCCGATCAGTATGCGCGATTCTTGTTTCGCATCTCCAGTGTTCTGCCCCCGACGTTACTGCGCGCGGCCAGGAGTATGTACCCGAACCTGCGGCTGGGGGACCAAGCACGTGGTTTCGCCTACCAAGCCGATTTGGTATCCGTAGTGCAATTTCTTGACATAGGCACCATCGCCACGCGCTCGGTCGCGCGTTAGAGCAAGGAGACGCCGCGGATGCAAGTGCGGCACTTCTGGGTGCAGAAAGAGGGAAACGCCCCAGAGGAATGTGAGGACGCCTTTGCCTGGCTTCAAGAAGCCCAGCAGACACGCGTCGCCATGGCCGACGGCGCCACAGGAAGCGCTTTTGCGCGTCAGTGGGCCGATATATTAGTGCAGGGATTCACCCACGAATGGCAGATCCCAAAGACAACAAACAAACGGGCATGGCTGGCTTGCTGGCGCGATTGGTTAGCACGACAGCAGCAAAAATGGTATGAGCGTATCGCCAAGGATGCAGCAAAGTTACCTTGGTACGGCCAACGGCAGGTGCAGCAAGGCTCCTTTGCCGCCTTCTTGGGACTGTTGCTCTGCCCAAAGCTGGGACCGGACGTGGCTGAACCAGCAAACTCCTTTGCCAAACGCATTCACCAAGCATGTATCCAGGGAGATTATGATGGCTACTGGGTCAGTTTTGCCGTCGGCGATGTCTGCCTGTTTCAGTTACGCGACGGCCAAGTACGCAGAGTCACGCCGTTAGCTCGCGTGGAGGAAATTACCGACATGCCGACTTTAGTGTGTTCGCACCCCAAAGGTGAGGAAAATTCCGTGGTTCCTCCGACCTGGAAGATCAGCGGTTATTATTCGGGCGATGTCTTCCTGTTAGCTACGGATGCCTTGGCAGCTTATCTGTTACAACAAAGCCAGCAAGGGCACGATTTCTGGCAGGAGATGCGAAGAAGTTTTCTCGATAAGCCAGAAGCTAAACAATGGGCTGCTTTCCAGGAGTGGGTTAACGAACTGCGCGCTTTGTGTTACATCAAAAATGATGACGTGTCACTCGGAGTGATAAGCGTTTGAAGCACCAGCGATTTCCAACTCATGCATTTACCAACTCCCAGTGAGTATAAACGAGCCATACAAAACCCCAGGACGAGCTTTTGTGACTGGGAGCTGAGAGAGTGTCAGGCGCAAACGGACTATAAAGGGTTGCCCCTAGTCTGGACAGGCAACTTCGCCGCGGTGTTTCAGCTTCAGCACCCGAGCGGCGGCAAATGGGCGGTGAAGTGTTTCACGCGAGATATTACGGGCTTGCAGGAACGGTATCAGAAACTACAGGCTCATCTACAGGGACGCAATGTCCCTTACTGTGTGCGTTTCCTCTATCTTGCGCAGGGGATTCTCGTCAACGGCCAATGGTTTCCCGTTGTCAAGATGGAATGGGTCGAAGGGCAGCGGTTAGATGACTTTGTCGAAGGTTTGCTCGATAAGAGGTACGGGCCGAGAACACTACAAGCCATGGCCGAGCTGTGGCTCAGATTGGCCAAAAGTTTGGAGGCCGACCAGATTGCCCACGGGGATTTGCAACACGGCAACGTTTTATTCATTCCCGGCACAAAAGCGAACAGCGTCAGCCTCAAGCTCGTGGATTATGACGGGACGTGTGTACCGGCGTTAGTGGAGTTCCCCTCCACGGAAGCGGGCCATCCGAATTATCAGCATCCCCAGCGGCAGTATGGTATGGAGATGGACCGGTTTTCGCACCTGGTGATTTACACCGCGTTACGTAGTTTGCTGGCGCATGGCAGGAACTTATGGGAAAAGTATAACGACGGCGACAGCCTCTTGTTTCATCAGCGGGACTTTACTGCGCCTCAGCAGTCGCGGCTGTTGCGCGAGTTATGGCAATCGCCCGATGCGAACGTACGTAACCTGGTGGGACATTTGGTACTCGCACTGGGGCAGCCGCCGCAGGCGACCCCGCCCTTGCGCGAGTTACTCCATGATGGCACGGATGCCGTGCGGGCCTTATCGGCTAGCGAAGTGGCCTTGGTCAATCAGTTGCTCGGCATCAACCGAACCATCTTGATCACTGGAAGCGGCTTGGGAGGGTTAGGCCCTGCAGACGAGCTGAGCCCTGAAGCGACTTCAGGACGTGAAACTGTACTTGGCTCTGGGCCACTCCGGCTCGACACAGCAACGGCTGCTTCTGCTCCTTATGGGCGTCTGCCCGCACCGTTGCCGCCTCCCAGCCCGCCAGCTGGACTACCACCCAACGAGGCCCCATGGTGGGCAACGCGCGTCGTGAGACACAGCATCGCTACCGTTCAGTCGGCCGCAGCGCCCTCAGTTGCACCAGCCCCTGGGGCTAATGTCCCCACGCCTAAGCCTGCCAACCCTCCTGAACCTGTTCATAGTTCAACCGCGCCCAACGTGGTTGCAGCTTCTCCCCAAAGTGCCTCGTCGCCACCTCCTGCTTTGCGGGATACCGAGGCAAGCGCTTACCAGGCCGCCATACCTATCAAGACACTCTTGGGCCCGTGGGCACTTCTGCTCGCGGTCGGTACGGTGGGTGGCGGTATCTTGGGAGCAGTGATAGGAGCTTTGTTAGCTTCTATTTACGGCTTTCTCTTATTCGGAGTAGTTTTCGTTATATTGGCGGGAATCATCCAAGCGGCGTCCGAATCCCCCTCGGAAGACATCCTCCCAGGTGTGTTCCTATGCGGAGGCTTGTTAGGCGCTGTCGTCGGCTACCTTTATTGGCACCAATTGAGTTGTGGCCGGTTTGTTGGAGGGGTTTTGGGAGCTTCGTCGGGCTTTTGCACTGCCCTAGCGGCCGGCCTCGTATTGTGGTATCGTATGTCGCAGCAACCTCCAGGCGCACAAATTTTAGACGAAGATACCTACGCTGCTAGTCTGGGGGCAACTTTACTGATCCCAGTTCTGAGTGTGTTGCTCCTGGGTTGGCTTCCGGCCTTCTATCCAGGACTGGTCAACAAACGGCCGCAAATTGAAATTGTTCGATTGCAACCTGACCCACCTGTAGTAGGCCAGCCTCTGGTGGTCATCGTGGCGGCCAGCGACCCCGATGGCGATGCCGTGCGCATCCAGTATCGTCAGGAAGGTATCGCGACTTGGCAGGAAGCCAGCGATTTCCAAGTGCGAATCGCGCCAGTCAGGCCGGGCAGGTTGGTACTCGAATTCCGCGCGGTGGATGATCGTGGGCAACCGTCAGATGTGGCGACCATAGAGCGGGAGGTTTCGCTACAGGTGCGGCAATTCACGGGGCACACGGATGATGTCAATAGCGTGGCGGTGAGTCCCGACGGCAAGTATGTGGTGTCGGGAAGCTGGGACAACACGGTGCGGCTGTGGGAT
>JANWVZ010000248.1 GCA_025056555.1 Gemmatales bacterium
CGGGATTGGCCTAAGTAAGGAGATCGCTCAGGACTTCGTAAGAGATCGCACCTGTCAGTGAGGGCAGCTCCGCCGCGATGCTGCCCAACCTTTGTACCAGCAGAAGCAAGGGGCACAATGCAATATCACTCAGCCCGACGAGGCGGCGGAGGTATTCCGACAAACGTCTGATGCAAGCGGTTAAGCAGGCTGAAGCGAATGGCTCGCGCAGTCCGGCCCTGTGGTTGCCCCTGTTCAAGAAAACAAGATGTCGAGAGTCGCGGCCATCCGAGGGACGAAGCCCATCCTTCCGGGACCTCCCGTGGCCGTCCGGATTCGGGCTGATCTGTGAGAGGGTCATCCGAGGGACGAGGCGCCATCCTCACGGGGAGGAGATAAAAACCGTCTGCCCCATGAGGTAGCCGCGCAGGTCCTGGAGGATTTTGTCGCAGTACTCTGGCCAGCGCGGCAAAGGTAAACGACCGACGTAAGTCACTGCCACGCTAATCCGCAGGCGCGACCCATGAGCGTTGAGGGTCTCGAAGAGCAACTCCACTTCAAAAGGTCGGGAGTGTCGCCCCAACCAGCGCTGCAATAGGCCCCCCTGTTGACCGACGTCGTAAGGGGTGTTTTTGCCTCCCAGGCGGAGCACGAGGCGCTGGTCTTCCTGAAGCGAGATTTCGCCCCGCACGTCGGCAACGAAACCTTGGATTTTGTAGGCAGCCAGGGCTTGGGGTATCCAGGCTTCGAGGACATAGTGTTTTGAAAAAGGAGAACGCGGCGGAAAGAGCCGGGAAGTGGAGTGAGGATGGACGGTGTCGTGAGCCGACGGTGTGGGCGACGCACTCTTCGGCCAGGCCGCTTCTTGAGTTTGACGGAGAGCTTCCTGATAACGTTGGTTCACCTCCCAGGCCGAGCTGGGGCGATCCTCGGGCCGCTTGGCCAAACAGCTGAGCACCACCTCTTCGATAGGCGGCGGAACGAACGGCACGCTCTGAGACATGGGCCGAGGTTGCTCCTGGGTGTGAGCCAGCAGGATGTCCATAGCGGTTTCTGCCTCGAATGGCAGACGCCCCGTCAACAGCTCATAGGCAATCACGCCCAGGCTGTACAAATCGGACCGATGATCCAGCGGTTCGTTGCGAATCTGTTCGGGGCTCATGTAGTTGGGGGTGCCGACCAACCCGGTTTCGACCCCGTGGACAACCGGACTGCCCACCCATCGGAACAGCTCCGCTAAACCGAAGTCGAGGATTTTCACCTTTTCATAGGGGGTATCGGGCTCCAGGAGCATGATGTTGGAGGGCTTCAAGTCGCGGTGCAGAATGCCCAGGTTGTGAGCCGCCTGCAGCACTTCGCACAGCTGCGCCAATAATCGTCCCACCCGAGCCGGGGAAAAGTGGCGCTCGCGTTTGAGGACTTCATCGAGCGGTTGGCCGCGGACGTATTCCATCACCAGGCACGGCCCTTCCGGGGTATCCAGGGTGGCGTCATACAACGTAACGGCATAAGGGTGCTGAAAACGCGCTAACAGATACATCTCCTGCTCGAAGCGTTGCCGAAAGGCCCGGTCCTGGGCCACTTCTTCGCGCATCAGCTTGATAACCACCTGACGCGGTAAGTCGAGTTGACGGGCCAGAAATACCCGGCCCATGCCCCCCTTGCCAATCTCGTGGAGGATTTCGTATCGGCCCAGCAAAATCTGCTGCTGCATGAGAATAATCCACTGGCCGACGAGTCGTGGCACCCCGTTGGCACATCAAGGCCGACCGCGACCCGCCAAGGCGCGTTGCCCTTCCAGTATAGCTCACGATTAGGCGGCACCGCGTCGGCGTTTCGACCCGACGGCGTTGGTTGCTGAATTTTCCCCAAGCCGAAGCCATTCGATGGCCCGACCGCGGCCGACGCAGGCAACCCCATTGGCAGAACGTGATCGGCAGCAATACAATGTGGACGTTGTGCCCGAAGCATGACATAACTCTCACCTGGTGAGCCTGCCTGAACCCGGAGGAGAAAGGAGTATGAGTTACCGCTGCTCCCGCTGCCTGGTGCTTGTACTGGCCTTCGCTTGCACCAGTGGGCTGCCCGCCGCTACCTGGCCAAGATTCCGTGGTCCTAACGGTGAGGGAACGGCTCCAGAGGCCGATCTGCCCCTCTCCTGGAAAGGTCCCGAAGAGGCGACCTGGAAGGTAGCGCTGCCCGGGGAAGGCAACTCTTCGCCAGTGATTTGGGAAGATCGTCTTTTCGTGCAGTCCGCCAGTGCCGATGGTCGGCAACGTTTTCTGATCGCTTTGCGACCAGCCACAGGCCAGGTGCTCTGGACACGGAGCTGGAGCGGGAAACCTGCGGCCAAACACCGCAAGAACACTTTTGCGTCCAATACACCTGCCACCGATGGGCAGCGCGTTTATGCCCTGTTCTGGACGGGGGAAAGCTACGTGCTGGTGGCATGTGACCTGGAAGGAAAGACGGTTTGGGAAAAA
Source organism: Gemmatales bacterium (assembly GCA_025056555.1). Classification (GTDB taxonomy): domain Bacteria; phylum Planctomycetota; class Planctomycetia; order Gemmatales; family HRBIN36; genus HRBIN36. The sequence goes on from JANWVZ010000248.1 coordinate 2,463, forward strand.
GACCTGGGCACCTATACCAGTCAGCATGGTGCAGGGCATTCCCCCATCGTGCACGAGGGGAAAGTGATTATCGCGAACGATCAGGATGGTACTTCGGTGCTATTGGCCTTTGAGGCCAGCTCCGGTCAATTGCTCTGGCAAGCGCCGCGCAAACCTTTCCGTGCCTGTTATTCAACACCCTTTGTCCTGCAACGGCCTGGAAGAAGCGCGGAACTGATTGTGGCCAGCACCGCCGGTATCACGGCTTACGACCTCTCATCGGGTCGAGAGCTTTGGCATTGGGAATGGCGCTTCGAGGGGATGCCGTTGCGCACGGTGGCCTCGCCCATCCTGGCCCAAGACCTAATCCTGGCGACCAGCGGCGACGGGGGCGGTTCGCGCCATGCCGTGGCGCTTCGCCCGGGTGACAAAGGTGCCGTCCCCGACTCCCATGTAGTTTGGGAGAATAAGCGTTTCCTGCCTTACGTGCCGACCCTGCTGGCTCGAGGCGAATACGTATTTTTCGTGAACGATGCAGGGATTGCAGGCTGCATCCGCGCCGCGACGGGCGAGCGCGTCTGGATGGAACGTTTGGAAGGGGGTGGCAGTTTCTCCGCCTCGCCGATATTGGTAGGCGAGCGGATTTACGCCGTCAGCGAAGAAGGCGAAGTATTTGTGTTCGCTGCCCGCCCGACGTTCCGCACCCTGGGACGCGGACGGGTCGGCGAGCAAGTGTTCGCTACCCCAGCCGTGGCGGATGGCCGACTTTTCATTCGCGGCCGACAACACCTTTTCTGCTTCGCCGCTCCCTCGAATAAACCGCGCTGAACGGTACTGACTCCTGCTGCAAAGCGACGCCGGCGCGGTTTGGCGAAAAACGCCAGAGTTCCGCCCAGACTGCATACGCCGACAGTCCTGAAACCATTCCGCCACGGCAGCGTTTGCTGGAGAATCTAAGAACGAATATTTTGTCGTTTGGCTGAGGCCTTGTGGCGGCCGGTGAGCACGGAGGCGGGCCTCCATCGGGCCAAAGGACAGGACAAGTTAGCAAAGTAGCGCGTTGACTTTCGTGATAATTTTCGTACAGCTGCGCTACAGCTGCAAAATGGGCAGCACTTGGGTTGCTCCAGAGCAGGCGGCAGGAGGCGCTCCGTGTTTTCTGAGGGAACAACGGGAAGAATCCGGCGGCGCGCTGGCGCCGCGTGGTGTGGACGCCAACAGTTGGCCCTGGGCGTGCTGTT
>JANWVZ010000249.1 GCA_025056555.1 Gemmatales bacterium
GCAAACTTTGCCCGAGTGACGGGGACTCCTGAAGAATTAGTTCTCGACTTCGGCCTAAACACGCAAGCGACCCCGTCACCGAACGAACCGGTCAAATTGACGCACCGTGTGGTAATGAGTTTTTATACCGCCAAGCGTTTGCTTTTCGCCCTGCAGATGGCCGTGGCTCAGCATGAACAAGTCTATGGCTATGTCGAAACGGACGTGCAAAAGCGCATGCGTGTCCAGCCGCGACCTCAGACTTCCTAACTGGCTACGGCTCCAACACACTGTACTAGACCCGAACTTACAACTTATCAAATCCGCCTGGAAGGTGGTCTGAAACACAACCGCCGAAAACGCACCGCATTCGACCCTTGCTCGCAGCTAACGCCTGCCTCAAATTTCCTCGTTTACTGAACGTCGTATTCTTCTTTGGTTATCTGAGCTATTCCATGCTTGACAGAATGTGTACTTGGTTAAGCTGAGTCACCGGCTGATTTCCAGGCTTTGTTGTCACATCCGCCCAATAAGGATCGTTATTTCCTGTGACAGTGAAATTCTCTTGGTCTGAGCAATTGGGCAAGCCCCGGTGGGCTCCGACGACGAGCTATTTGAGGGCAAGCCAGATGAGGGCTGACGAATTTCCTGGAGACCAAACTTATGAGCGGTACGCAATCAGAAGTCATGAGTCTGTGCGCAATTGGTTCGGGCAAAGACCTTAATCCGTTGACTGAGCAACTCTCTACCCTCCGACGCCAAGTTGAGGAACTCACTAAACTCGACGCAGAACTTAGCGCCAAGTTGAAAGAACATGAAGCGATTGATGCTCAAGCCCTGATGCAGGAATTGCACCATCGGGAGAATTACTGTCAGGGTCTGGCCGTACGGTGCGATAAGTTGCGGAATGACTTGCAGGAGTTGAGGAAACTGGAGTTGGCATTGCAAGCGAAACTTGCACCCTTCTGGAACGTTCTAGCCCTGCTCGATCCCAGGCAACGTCGCTATCGCCGAGAATTAGAGACCCATAAGAAACGGTATCGGGAGCAAGAGCAAGCCTTGGTGCGTTTGGACTGCGATTGGCAGCGGGCCCGTCTGGAACTGGAACAAGTCCGCTCACGTTGGGAGAGTTACCAAAATTTCGACGTAGGGGCACACAAGCAACGTTTGGTGGAAGTCCGCGAACAACTGGATGAAAAGAAAGCTCAGCTCAATCATTTGGAACGACGGTGGCGTCGTGTCCAAGTGCGATTGGCCGGTGTGCTTGAAGAAATCAGCCACTGTCGCCAAGAGTTGGGGCAGGTACTTGAAAACCTGCGGATTGCACAATGTTGGGAGGACCGACTCTTACGTGCCAGCACACCTCGGGAAAAGGCCCAAATACATGAAGAGTGTTTTAAGCAGTTAGGGAATCCCCGACCACGTATAGTAATGCGGGAGCTCGAACTGCGCCGAGGGGTACTTGAACGCGATTTGCAGAAGCTCCACCAACGTGCTGCCGAAATAGCACGTCGGGCGTCTCGTTCTATTGAAAAAATTGTTCTGGATGGCAATAACCTCTGTTTTGAAGGCAATTGCTTCATAGGCTTGGCGGCACTGAAAGCGGTTGTGCCAGTGTTGGCTAAGGATTATGAGCTTTATCTGGTTTTCGATGCCTCGATTCGCGCTCGCCTGAAAACCGGTGACAGCAAAATCCGCGGTGAATTCGAACGGTATGCCGAGGTGCATGTCGTTCCTTCGCGTTGCGTCGCTGACGAAACCATTCTGGAATTAGCAGGGGAAGAGGAAAGCACCTATATTCTGAGCAACGACCGTTATGCGGACTTTCCGGACAAACCCGCAGTTCGGCAGGGCCGCATTATAACTCACCAGATTGTCGCCGGAAAGGTTTTCATCCCCGACCTAGACATTTCCGTAGCATACCGCTGACGCTCCCATACTCAACTTCCCAGGTTGGCGGGCCACATCTCTGCGTGGCAAATCTCACTTGGCGTAAAAAGCGTTTCTACCTCCTGAAACAACCCTCGCCTGTAGAGATAGGGCATAGCGGTGGTATCAATGATACCGAACTTTGGTTCCTAAAGGATTATTCACAAGCTACGGTGTAATCAGAATCTGACGGCATTTGCGCAGGTCGGCGAGATGCGGACGGGCTTCGGGCCGACCTGCGCACCGATCCTGACCGCTTATCGTCCAGATTTTTTGCAGCCCATCAAACCGTGTTGACACAAAACAGCGGCCTCCTTATATGGCTGGGCACTGTCGTCAGTCAGGCAGCGATGGTGCCAGCCAGGTACTATTAGGGTAAGCCGAACTTACCATCCAAGCAAAGGCAATGAGGTCAGTAGCACCAGCATCGAGCACTCCAGGAATGACGACTGATGGAAAACGGCATCATGAACGACTGCACCATTACCATCATGGAATTACGTCGGGCCATGGAGCGCTTTGTCTCGGAGCGTGAATGGCAACGCTACCACGCTCCGAAGAATCTCGTCATGGGTTTGGCCATCGAGACCGCCGAGCTGATGGAGCACTTCCTATGGCTCGATGTAGAGGAATCTCGCCAACGGGGGAATGATCCGCAATATCGTCAGGCCATTACTGAGGAACTGGCCGACGTAACCTGTTATGTGCTGGCACTGGCCAATACTCTCCAGATCGATCTCAGCCAAGCCGTCTTCGCGAAGCTGGAGAAAAACGCTGCCAAGTATCCGGTGGAGCGCTATCGGGGGCGCTTCGAGTCAGATTGAGATGGGGTCAGGTAAGATGGGGCCAGCCGCGACACCGCAAGGGTCGGGCTGTGGTGGAACAGGGGAGAGCTGCCCATGAGACGGGCCATGCTTCGGGGTCAGCCTTTGGCCGTGCAAATCCGCTGGATGATCAAACGCGACATGCCGGAAGTCCTGGCCATCGAACAAGCCAGCTTTGACACTCCCTGGACGGAAGAAGATTTTCTCAACGCCCTGCGACAGCGCAACTGCATCGGCATGGTCGCGGAAACTCACGAGCAGTTGGTCGGTTTTATTGTTTACGAGCTCCAGAAAAGCCAAATGGTTATGCTCAACCTGGCTGTGCATCCCCAGTTTCGTCGCCGCGGTATTGGCCGACAATTAGTGGAGCGGCTAATCAGCAAACTGACTCAGCAACGTCGCGACAAAATAACTCTTGAGGTGCGGGAACGGAATTTGCCTGCACAATTATTTTTCAAAGCGCTCGGTTTTCATGCTGTCCGCGTGTTGCGCGAATACTATCCCGACACCGGCGAGGATGCCTACGTCATGCAATACCATCTGCCTGAGCCTTCATCGCAGGAACAATCGAGAGCCGCCTGAGCAATCATTGGCGTCGGTCGGGGAATAACTTCGTGACCTCACGCCCAACTGATCTCTCTGATGAAAGGCGACATATATGGGCTAACACACTTGATCTCCACGCAAGATGGACAGGACTTCCAAGCACTTTATTGCAAACACGCAGACATATGCGTCTGGTGAAAGTACCCTATCCCTCTGTGTTTGTCCCTGCAAAGTAAGCGAATCGGGATTTATCTTTGTGGAACAAGAGCTATCCCCATATTTCACGACAACGAAGCGTTCTGCACTTTGAGGCTTGCGTTGGAGTCTTGGACTCTGTTGCCTTCATTGGTATTCGGTGATAACGAAGTCGTCTCGATCGTGAACTGGTTTCCTT
>JANWVZ010000024.1 GCA_025056555.1 Gemmatales bacterium
GGCCGATTCCTTCACCGCGCGGTGTGCCAGCTACTCAGTTGGCAAAAGTCGGGCGTCGCTTTGCTTATAACGGCTCCAACTATTTTCCGCAACACCACTCCGCCAGGTCCTCAGCTTATAACGACTTCAGGAAGACCAGCAACTCCGCCAGTTCCTCACGGCTCAAGAGATGAGCCTGCCCGTGACGGCGCTGGGGGTTATGGCGAGTGAAGATTTCCTCCAAGGTGGCTGCCCGGCCGTCGTGCAGGTACGGCGCACTATAGCGCAGTCCGCGTAAGGAGGGTGTATCGAAACGTTCCTCCCCCCTTTCGCCAGTACCGACATCATGCACCAGACCGTCTTGGTAAGAATCGGGCCGATGACAGGTCGCGCAGCCCCCCTTGCCAAAGAATAGCGCACGGCCGCGCTCAAATGCGGTGCGCAGCTCCTTGGTCGGTTCCAGAGGGGGCGGGGGCCGTAACGATGACACGTAGGCTACCAAAGCTGCAAGTTCTTCCTCGCTGGGTTCGTAGCGATGGGCGGTGCGCAGGGTACCCCGAATGCGGTCGGCCAAGGTCGGGGAAGTTCCCAGCCAACCATACGGTGCAGTGTCGGCACTGCCCCACAGCACCCGAGTGTTTTTCGGATTGCCGATGCCGTCGCGGGGCAAATCCCAATTCAGACCATCCGCCCCGCCGCCCGGATGACAGCTGGCGCAACTGAATTGACTCAAATGGGTCAGTCGGGCGGAATGAAACAGGACTTGGCCACGACGCACCTGGTCCGGCGGCGGGCCGCCTAGAGGGATATGCCTGACCAGTCGCAGCGCGGACACATCGAATACGCTCAAAGAATCACTCAGGAAATTGCTGGCCACCAGCCAGCGGTTGTCTGGGGACAGCGCCAGTCGCCGCGGGTTGCTCTCCGTCGGGAGCCGAGCTGACACCAGCCATCGGGAGGCGGCCAAATCATCGGTCCGCAGGTACGGCTGTAATGGCCGGCTGACCTGGTCGGAAACCACGCGCGAAGCCACACGGGAAAACTGAGTTAAGTCAAGAACGGCGACGAAGTCGCCACCCGCCGAGGCGACGTAGGCCCGCTTGCCGTCTGCTGACAGGACGATGTCACTCGGGTCGGCAAAACCCCGTTCGGGCTCGTCAAGCACTGCCGTCTCAAAGACAAATCCAATCTGTCCTGTCCAGCGGGTCAGAGCACTGGTGAAAACCCATCCCTGGGTTATTTGCGTCGCTGGCAGGGAAGAGCGTGGCCAGGTGTGTATCATCCAGCCGTGGTTTGCTTTCCCCCACAAGGCTCGGATCGGCCCCGCGCCGGGGGGACGCAACTGTTCCAGAAGCGGTCGTAATTCCTCCTGATGCACCTTGGGGGCTTCCGCGTCGGGCGTCGCTTGTTCAGCCGGCCAACGCTGACGGCCTACGATTTTCCCGGTTACCAGGGAGACAGTCACCGTCTCGCGAGTTCCCGTCAAATCTACCGCCACATGGCTATTGTCGGTAAATCTCAGGTCCAGTGGATTCCGATACGCTCCCCGTCCCTCCTCCTGCGCAACTTTGCCACTCCCAGCTGACCAGACCGAGCAGGATAGACCGAGGCACAATAGACAGACCGAGGCGAAACCACACCGCCACACGCTGCCGAATCGTCGGGTTGTTCCTGTCATGGCGATCGTTCTCCAGCAACCCTCCGGACCGCCGTATTCTCGCGAAATACTGCCTGCACTCAAGCAGGCGCAAAAAATCAAGGCGCGCCCACTTCGGGCCCCGGGCCAGGTGGGGGATCGAAGCCTGGGGGTAGGCAAGCATGCGCAAGAATCAAGGCCTGCCCACTGCGGGTCCCGGTCAGCATTCCAAGGCTGCGAAGGCGAACTTCCAGGCGCTGATGTAGTACCTTTCGGGCGCTGCGTCCACAGGTGCGACTTATCTAGCGTCCACACCGACTCCCTGGCATCCTGCCACTGCAGTACCTTTCGGGCGCTGCGTCCACAGGTGCGACCTATCTAGCGTCCACACCGACTCCCTGGCATCCTGCCACTGCAGTACCTTTCGGGGGCTGCGTCCACAGGTGCGACCTATCCCCCTCATGTGCCTGGAAGATGCTGGTCGCGGAATACGGGATATGCTCGAGGTCTTTCAACGCATAACGTTTGACCCGAACGTGTACCAGGCATCCTGTGCCTGAGCCTGAGGTCTAATCATGTCTGATTACTCCTTCTAGTACTGGAGGCCAAACATGTACCTGGTATCCTGCGCCTGAGATTAAGGATATAACAAACGGGTTCGTTATCTTTGCTGGTCAGGCAAATATGTACCGACTATCCTGCGCCTGAGACCAAGGGGCCAAGTCTAAGGAGGACTATTGCCCTCGTTATTGTAGGGAATAACAGCCCGCGGCTCACTGTCCAGGTGCTGGGTCTGTTTGATCGGTCTGAAAGAGACGACAAGACTCCAAGCCCCAGCGTGAGACCTGCATGTCCAGGAGCTCTTCCACAAGCTCCAAGATGTTTAATCGGCCCGCAAAAGAGCACAAGACTCCGAGCCCTGGCGTGAGACTGGCGTTACATTGGTTTGCGGGACGACACGGATGGGCGGCATGAGAACGCAGTAGTTCGGCAGGACAGCCAGCGGGGCCTAAGCGGATTACGCACCCTACAAAAGTGCTCATGATGTGACCGCCAAATACCAGTAAGTTGATTATGTTATAAAAAAGGTCTGTTTTGTCGCAAGGGCAACGGCTGTTTTAAAATTGAAAAAAATCGAAATTTGCCGCGCATTTTTCTGAGCAATGCCCATGCTTTTGCCTTGCGACATGCCGGACCAGCAATTGTGACGTAAGTATTTTCTTATCAATGACTTACGATCTATCGTCCCGGCAGCATGGTCGGCTTCGACACGCGGAAAAGTCCACTCTCTGATTTGCGCCTACTTTCGCGAATTTGCCTAGGGGGGTACCCACTGATACCGTAAACGTGCTTTTCAAGGGGAGCGCCTCAAGAAGCTGGCAGCGCGAATCGAACGGCTGCCCGGTAGTACAGCAGCCGCCCTGGTCCAGCTTGGTATGCGACATTCCGCTTTGGCCGCGGTTATGGCTCTCAATCAGGCCGTGGCCCAAGCTGGGCCGCCGAATAGTTCTCCAATGGGCGGGGCATCGGCTAACGGTTCTGCCGTGCCATCCGGCAGGTGCAACAGCGCGTGCGGGGCGATACCTAGAGCACGGTAAATCGTAGCCGCTACCTCCATCGGACTCACCGGGCGATCTTCCGGATACATGCCCCAAGCATCGGTGCGTCCGATGACCTGCCCGGTGCGCAGCCCACCCCCTGCAAAAAGGATGGTCCAGGCTCCTGTGTGGTGGTCGCGTCCACCGCGCGCGTTGAGCATCGGCGTGCGGCCAAACTCTCCCATGGCGACGACCAGTACGTTGTCCAGTAAGCCGCGGGCTTCCAAGTCGTCCAGCAGAGCAGACAGAGTCTGATCGAGCATCGGCCCCAATAGCCGACGATAATCTTCCAGCGTGGAACCGAGGGAGGCTCCGTCAGCGTGGCAGTCCCAGGTTACGGTGTCATAAACGGTTTCAAACATGTTGACGGTAACCAGTCGCACTCCAGCTTCTACCAACCGCCGCGCCAGTAAGCAGGATTGGCCAAATGTGTGCTCGCCGTAACGTTGCCGTAAAGAAGGCGGTTCCTTGTCCAACCGTAAACAACGGCGCAAGGCCGGTGTAAACCATGCCCGTTTCGTTTCATTGTGCGGAGCGTCAGCCAAGCGGCACTGGGCTGTGTCGAACGCCTGCAGCAATCCGGCCGGGGAATCGAGGCGTGCCAGATCGGCTTGGGGCAGATGCGGGGCTAAATAAATCGGCTCATATTCAGCACCGAGGAAGCCCGCACTTTGGCCATGACTGACGCTTATGCCGGTATTGCCGATAGGGCCAGGCACGACTGCGAAGGCCGGTAGCGACGAACGCCGACCACGCTGTTTTGCCACTACGGCACCGTAATGTGGGTATTCGCAATCCAGTCGGCACAATCGGCCAGTTTGCAGTAACTGATGTCCCGCCTCATGAACCGCCGCTTCTCGATGATGTACCGTTCGGACCAAGGCGATACGATCCATCCGTGCCGCCAGTTGAGGAAACAATTCACTGATCTGGACCCCCGGTATCCGCGTCGAAATGGGCCTGAAAGGTCCGCGAATCTCCGCCGGAGCATGAGGTTTGGGATCAAAGGTGTCCAGATGACTAGGTCCACCCACCAAGAATAACAGGATACACGATTTCTCCGAGGTGTTATTTGCCGCTTCCAGTGGATTCAGTTCGCTGAGGGTCCATCCAACCGCGCCAGCACTTAGACCGCCGATGCGTAGAAAATCCCGTCGCGTGATACCGTCACAGCAAGTAGCCGCCCGCTTGCCTTCCAGAATGAGCATTGCTTGTCTCCTGGTGTGCTTTATGCTCCTGGAGCTGACCTCACCTGTTGAGCGCCCGAATAGCGCTCCCCAGTTCTCACAGGCGTGTCGCCGTTTGCTGCCAGTTCATCGTCAGGGCCATCCCTGGGCATCATCTTACTGGATAGCTCTGTGCGAGCCAATCCGCGGTTATCATGGAGTCTATCCCAGTGGAACCGCTCTGTCGCCTTGCATGCGACTAAATCACTCCGAGCCGTTCGCTGCGAGAACTGAGCTTCGACGTTGGCATGCTCGGCTCAGCCAAGGCTATGGTTTCCTAAACAACGAAAGCCAACGACGACGGACAGAACATCGCAGCGGGCTTGAATTTACTCCAAAGCTCCTCATGAATACGGAGAGATGCTTCCTTTCAAGGGGGTGAATTAGCCGGGAGGGCCATCTTGTTCGGACAATCTGACCAGGCAGTGCGCTGTGGACCATATCGGGTCAAGGAGTGAATTGCGTTTGCTGGAACGGATCCTGAGTGAGTTGTTTTAGGCGCACTTGGGCGATTTCGGCAAAGCGAGTGCCGGAGAAGCGAGTAACGATCTTATGGTAGGTTGCAATAGCCAACTGCGGTTCCCCCTGGCGTAACCAGGATTCCGCCAGGGCCAAGTGTAATTCACCCAAGCGTTCGATCAGCCGATCACAGGTACGTTCCACATGCTCAGGCTGAGCCTTGATCTGATTGAGCAGGGCCTGGGCCTGCTTCCCTTCCGGTAAGTCAGAAAAATCGCGGAGAAGTCGGTCGCAACGCTCCAGACACGCCAGCCAGTTTTGTTGTTCAAAATCACTGCGCGCAGCCTGAAGCAGAGCAACCGCTTGCTGCCGGCGTTGGGCAAGTTCTGCCTGACGCGCTTGCTGCACCTGGGCAAGCGCCTGGCGGATTTCCGCAGCTACGCTCGTACCAGCAAATCGCTGGGCCAATTGCTGCCAGGCACGCTCCCGCTCCTCGGTGCTGCGCTGCCTGGTGTTGCCACGTTCTTCATCCCATTCGCGCCGTGCCTGCTGTTCGATTTGCTCTAAAACGGACTTAGCCCGCAGATGCACAGCCAAGGCTTGCGGATCGGAGAGTAAACTATTGAGATGCGCCACCGCCTGGGCATACTCACCCGCGGATTGGGCCCGTACGGCCTCTTCCAACTTCTGCGCGTACTCGCTTCCTGTCGCCGATTGCGCCACGACGCTGCGTAAGTAAGGCGTGAGCTGAGCTGCGTCCACATAGCCTTCCAAAGTGTGCACAATGCGACCGTCCGGGAGAGCTAACACTAACGTAGGATACCCACGTATCCGCAAGGCTTCCGCCAGGGATGGCTGACGCGAGGCATCAATTTTGACCGGTATAAATTGCCGGGCCAGCAGATCGATCACATGCACATCCTGAAACGTGGTCGCATCCATTCGCTGACAATGCACGCACCATTCTGTGGTAAAGTCCAACAACAGCGGCAAATGCTTCTCCCGCGCCTCCCGACGGGCTTGAGCGTAATCCGTGCGCCAAGGAATCCCCGCTGATGTTTGTGCCAGCACCTCAGCAGGAGTACTTCCGCTCAGGCTCAGCATCAGGACCAACGACCAGCAACTTGTCTGCCTGCGCTGCTGTGTTCCACCCACCCACTTGTACCGTGTCCAGAACATGGTTGGTCCCCAAAATGTTCTCAGGCGCGGGGATGAGCCGCGCGATATTTGTCCTGAAGTCGTCGGGTCGTGACGTGAGTATAAATCTGTGTCGTTGACAGGCTGGCGTGGCCAAGTAATTCCTGTACTGCCCTGATGTCAGCCCCGCGATCCAACAAATGAGTGGCAAAGGTATGCCGTAGGACGTGGGGCGTAACGCGACCGGGCACAGCGGCCTGCACGCTGTACTTGCGCACCAGATGGCGCACGCCCCGGTCCGTCAGCGGAGTCGCGTTCTTATTCAGGAACAATGCCGCCGACTGCCGACCCAGTCGGGCCAGAAGCTGGCCACGTTCTTCCAGCCAATCCCGCACGGCACGTTGCGCTGCCGGGCCCAAGATTGCAAGGCGTTCTTTCTTTCCCTTGCCCCGCACCATAACCGTGCCGCCTTCCAGATCGATGTCCTCCAAAGTCAAGCCCACCAGTTCGCTGACGCGTAATCCTGCCGAGTACAGCACTTCCAAAAGGGCTCGGTCCCGCGCCGCCAGGCGCCCTTGCCGGTGCGGGTATGCCAATAATTTCTCGGTATCGGTTTCGGTCAGAAAGGCGGGAATCCTCTGTTCGCGGCGTGGACTACGTATGCCTTCGGTGGGATTTTCTTCGAGCACTTCCTGTCGACACAAAAAACGGAACCAGGCACGCAACGCTGCTAAACGTCGCGCAATCGTACTGCGCGAATATCCCTGCTGGTGTAACCAGGCCAGATACGCTCGCACCTGACGCGTGGTAATGGTGTTCACAAGAGTCGCACCCTGGCCCGAGGATTCCCAATACTCGAGCGCTTGTTGCAAGTCTTCGCGATACGATTTGACGGTATGCGGCGAAGCATCCCGCTCGTCGCGCAAATGAGTCAGAAATGCAGCCAAAGCCTCTTGGACGTTCATACTCAGCTGAGAATCCTGAAGATGATCTACTTCGTGGCTTGGGCGCTGGTTGCTGGTGCTGCGATGGGCCAGATTCAGTGGTCGCAGCTATCGAAACGCTGCGACCGTATCGAGCGTTGCTTGTCGGGCAGTGATGAATCCTGCAATGGTTTGTAGACGCGCTGCGCCAGCACCGCAGCGTCGAACCAGGAAAAACTCAGCCGCGGATCAGAGGCCCAATCCCGCATGACCTGCACCACTTCAGCTCGGGCCTCGTCGTGATAGACAAAAACGTAGTGTTCTTCACCCTTCAGCAGCGCCAGGATGTTGAGTTCCCGCAGCACAAATTTCTCCTGGTCGAGGCGGTTTCCCCGCCGCTCGACGCCCTCCCCAGCGCTGTCAGTATCGGCCAGCGTGCTGAGCGACGTTTGGTTCGCCCAACTGTTTCAGCCGCTCATCCTTGCTTGGCTACCGCTACAGATAGCACAACTCGGCCCACCGTTCCGTTGACATGGAGTTCACGTTGACATGGAGTTCAGTGGTCCCGAATCTACGTAAAGCACAGCCGAAACTTGGTGCTCATGAGCGCTACTCAGCGGAGTCTTTGTTTAACGAATGGGGTACAACACTGCCTCGGAGGAGCCACCAGCCACCCCGCCAGACCGGACGGGGTTTGGTGAACTTGAACCGAATAAACCAAGAAGACGCATGAACTTGATGGGACGGTCGAGACTCTTGTCATGGACTGACCATACGGCTGCCAGGAACTCCGTGTGCCCAACTCACCTGACTTCTGCCTGTTTCAAAAACGCCGCCAATGATTAAGGTGCGCAACGGAGCAGAATGCGACGCGAAACGCGCTAGGAGTATTGAGAGTGAAAGGATGGCTCTCACGGTAAAGCAATGATGCCGAGAACGGCGAGGCTTTCGAGCGCCGCTCCCGTGCATGAGAGACGTGGGCAATAGAGGCGGTAAGGCTCTGGATCGCCGGGTAGGGAGTAACCCGCATTGTATTCCAAAGACCAAGGCCACTGGGTACCGACGTGATAAGGCAACAAGGCGACATCCAGATAGAACTTTCCTGCGGACAGTAACGGCTGGAAGATGCCGGCGTCCCAGCCGTAACGTTCGACGTTCTTGTCTTCGAAGTAAAGAGGTTGGTAAGCAGTAACCGAAGTGGGGATAGTGTTCACGAAGCGGGGCCAAGCCCGTCCTTGGTAAGTGACGCCAGGGGGCGCGACCGCCACGTCCGCCGGAAAAGTAGCACGCGCCCCCTGATCGCGCTGCTCTTGTCGAAGACGCTCCCGCAGCTCCCGCTCCGATTCCAGTCGAAAGAGCCGTTCGGGCGTTGGCACTTCTAAAGGCTCAACATAGGCGGCAATGGGCGGTCCCATCGGCTTAGTCAACGGCGCCACTTGCCCAGCGGCACCGGCTGCTTGCGGCCGCGGCTCGGGTACCAGATGGGTGGGTAACGGTGCCAATTCGAAGCCATGGGGGGGTACGAGTGTCGGTTGAATTCCTGAATTGTCTCCAGTACGCACTACCGGCAAAGAGCCGGGTCGTGCTTCCGATTGCCGTGAATCTTGAAAGCCAGGAGGGGAACCGCGCACTGGCGGCCCCAGCTCTACGAACGGTTTCTCCACTTGCGCGGGCAAGACCAACCGATACACGGTGGGAACATCCCGCACCGGTTCTTGAGCCACCGACTGCACAGCACCCACCCACACGGACGCCAACAGGCCCATGAACATGACGGGCCTTATGCCACCATTCTTCAGGTTCGCAGTCTCCGAACCGTGGTTCCCACTAGTCACCAGTAGCTTCCGCGTATTCGTAGCTGGTACTGTAATTGGGGGCTTCCTGGGTAATAGCAATGTCATGGGGATGGCTCTCCCGCACCGAGGCTTGAGTGACCAGAATAAAGCGGGTGCGTGTCCGCAGTTCCTCGATGTTGCGACATCCACAATAGCCCATACCTGCGCGCAACCCACCTACCAGCTGATAGACGAAAGGCGAGAGCGGCCCTTTATAAGGGACGCGCCCTTCGACGCCTTCGGGCACAAGCTTGCCCGGCGCACCGTCCTTGTCCTGTCCGGCTTGCCGATAACGCTCACTGGAGCCGGACATCATAGCGCCCAGCGAACCCATACCGCGATACGCTTTGAAAGTGCGACCCTTATAGATAATCACCTGCCCAGGACTCTCCGCTACCCCGGCAAAGAGTCCGCCGATCATAACGCTATGCGCGCCCGCGGCTAGCGCCTTAGTAATATCGCCAGAATAACGGATGCCGCCGTCGGCGATCACGGGAATATCTGTGCCTTCCAGCGCCTTGGCCGCATTAGCAATCGCAGTGATTTGCGGCACGCCGACGCCCGAGATCACCCGCGTGGTGCAAATCGAGCCGGGGCCGATGCCCACTTTTACCGCGTCCGCTCCCGCATCGGCCAAGGCCAGCGCTCCCTCTGCGGTCGCCACGTTGCCTGCGATCACGTCAATGTCGAACATCCGTTTAATTTTGCGGACTGTTTCGAGCACATTCGCTGAATGTCCGTGCGCGGAATCCACGACGAGAACGTCCACCTCAGCGCGGACTAACGAAGCCGCACGCTCGAAATCATACACACCTACCGCCGCCCCTACCCGCAACCGCCCTCGCTTATCCTTGCAGGCGTTGGGGTAGTTCATCATCTTGTCAATGTCCTTGATGGTGATCAGTCCCTTCAGTCTATTATTTTCGTCCACCAGCAGAAGTTTCTCGACTTTATTTGCCGTCAAAATCCGACTGGCCGCTTCTAACGTCGTATCTTCGGGCGCCGTTACAAGATTGTCTTTCGTCATAACTTCGCAAACCCGCTGCTGATTATCGGTCAGAAAGCGCAGGTCGCGGCGGGTGATGATGCCGCGGAGAAAACCGTTTTCTGTGATCGGGATGCCACTCACCTTATATTGTTCCATGACTCGCCGCGCCTGGCCCACGGTAGCATCGGGCGGCAGCGTTACTGGGTCGGTAATGATTCCATTCTCAGAACGCTTGACCTTCGCCACCTCGCGGGTTTGATCTTCGATAGACATGTTTTTGTGGATGATCCCCAAACCACCTTCCTGGGCTAATGCGATGGCTAAGTCGCTTTCCGTTACCGTGTCCATGGGCGACGAAACCAGCGGGATATTGATACGAATGTTGCGTGTCAGCCAGGTGCGTACATCTACGTCGCGGGGTAGGACTTCACTGTAGCCAGGCTCTAACAACACGTCGTCAAAGGTGATACCATGATAGGCAATTCTTTCCCACATGGATGGGCCTCCCTCTGTTGCGGCGCGACTTCGAGCCAGCGCACTATGGCGCGTCCGGCATTCGCCAACGACCAGCTCTCGGACCTTGCCGTCTCGCCGCGATGGCTTTGCCGGTCGAAGTATCGCGCCAGTTGTTTTCCTCATTATAGCTTGACCGATTGCTCGCAACGTGGTCGCACGCCCCGAGCGGAACCGACGTCGCCGGAACGCCGCCCGACGCTTGTGGCTGACAGGTTTCTGATTCGCCTTTGCCCCTGCGTCCCTCGACGCATTTTTCAACTGGTTCAGGAAATGTTAATCGAACTTCCCCTTATAGGGACGCGGTATATGACGTTCCCGGTAACCAATGTCGTCGAGCGTTGGCACTGTGTAGATTTGGAACGGCATCGCACCTTGCTTCGTCGCCAGCGCCATAAGTTTCCCACTAAGAGCCTCGGCCTCTTCATAGTCCGTGCAAAGAAAAAAGAAGGTCCCGCCACTGCCACTTAGTCGAACCTGAGCCAAGCCAGACTGCCCCAAAAACTCACGCAACTTGAGCAGATCGGGACAGGCGATGTAGGCTGCTTCTTCCAAGCGATTGAACATGGGTGCTCTTATGCCTGGCACGCTACCTTCCACCAGCGCCCGACAGAAATCCTCTTCAGACCGAGGTACGGCAGGAACACGTACCTGGGCGTACACGCTCGCTGTGCTCACAGGCCAAGGAGGGACTATCAATACAAGCCAATACGGACGCGCCATCGGCCAAGGAGAAACTCTCTCGCCCCGTCCCCGGCACCAGGCCGCGGCTCCGTGAAGGAAAAAAGCCACGTCACTACCTAACCGAGCCGCAAGTGTGGTCAATTCCGCCCCACTGAGGCCTAGACCCCAAAACGTATTCAATAACAACAAGGTGGCTGCGGCATCGCTCGAACCGCCCCCGAGCCCCGCTCCAACAGGTATGCGCTTTTCTAATACCAGGTGTACGCCCCGCCGACAACCCGTTGCCTCTTGTAAGCTTGCTGCCGCTCGCCATACTAAGTTATCAGATTTGTTAGATAATGTCAGCGACCTTGTATTATCTGCCGAGTCGGGGTACTTGACCTCTAAGCTGATTTCTTTCGACGGTTCCTCGAAGGCAACCAAGCAATCACATAAGTCGATTGCCACCATAAAGGTAACGATTTCATGATAACCATCGCTGCGCTTCCCGAGTACCTCTAAAAACCAGTTAACCTTAGCGGGCGCATAAATGGCAAGAGGACCATTCCTGGCGGTTACCGGTGGAAGTCCCTGAGTCATGAAGTAGGCCAGCTCTAACAATCTGATAATGGCTCGGGAAGGGCGGCCAATATTGATAAGATAATAAGCCAGCCCATTCCAATATATGATAATGAGCAAGAAGTATGTCTATGGCAGCACCGGCGAACGTCAATAGCGCATCTCAACACCGACGTTGACACCCTGCACCCAGAAGTCGCCATCGCGGAAACGGAATGCGGGTCGAGCAGGACCGACTAATATACCGCCCGGCGGAAGCTGTGATGGATTCACCTGTCGATCGATAACGTTTCCAGGCCGCACCACATTCGTCCAACCCAGGAAAGTATAACCGACATAGACCTTGATGTAAGGAGTTATATAATAACCGACGTTGACGCCAAATTCAGGCACGACGCTGAAGGTATCACGCTGGAACCGGCCCATGTTAGTAGGAAGCGCTAATAAACCTCCCGGCCCGCTAATCGTGCCCGTGCCCGGTGTCACAATGACCGTGGAGCCGTTGATAGTTACTGTCTGACTGGTGTTGCCGAAAGCCACTTTGGCCCGGCCGTCTAAGAACCAGCTTCCCCAGCGGAGTTCTCCGCGCAAGCCGATTTGGCCACCGTTGAAGGAATTGCGCGTCGCAAACGCATCCTCAATCAGGAAACGCGTCCCCGCCGGAATGTCGCCGCTATCTTCCGGTACTAACAAATCCTCGCGGATAGTTAGAGTTTCCCGCAGTTGCATATAACGGTAGCCAAAGACGAAATCGAGGTTATATTGTTTATGCCAAGCGGGATTGGCACCGTAAAGCCAACTTCGCACAAGATTGAGTTCAAATCCTATCAGCCTACTTTCTAAGGTGACTTCGGCCTGACCGGCCAGTGGAAATAATCCGGGCAAGGACGGGTTGGCGATCAGTTCGGAATCCTCTTGGCCGGTTTGAGCATTGAAGAATGGTCGAGCCAGGATAGGAATACCACTGGAACTAAATAGATCGCGGCGTGTTTCTTCTGCCAGAAAGAAGAAGGTGCCCTCAATAGCCCAGACCCGACAGGGATCGAACCACCAACCCAGGGTGAAGCGGCCTCCTGAGAATGCGTCGTGATCAAGACTCTCCCCTAGTAAGACCTGAGTGCTGGGTCGGCCCAAAACCCCTAAGTCGTTAGCATTGCTTGTCGTAATCAGCGGTGGTATGGACATGGATTTCATCCACCAGATGAGATATTCTAAGTCAGCATAGAAGACGTAAGGTGCCCCACGATAGTCCGCAGGGGGACAATTCGCCCAACCCCAGTTCCATGCTCCGTAAGCGCACGGGTCACACGGCGCACAAAGGGGAGTTACAACTGAGGAGCAAAGTTCGGGACAAGGCTCACAAACTACACTGGAGGGACAATAGATTTTCGCGACATCGCAGCCATCGGCTACTGCAACGGTGGGGGTGAACAATACTCCTGGAGAGGGTGGCGATACTAATAAAGGCGGTTCGACCGCTATCGGTGCCGCGGGCGGTGTGGCTGGGTGCCGCAATACGGGATGCGGGTGATATGGCCAGAAGCAGGCTGGTTGCACGGGTTCGCTGTCTAATAAAGTTCCTCTTACCTGCGCTGCTCCTTGTTCGGCAACAGAGGGCTTTGATGTCCGCTTAGGTATTCCCAATCCGACTTGCACCTGGGTAGCTGTGGCGCCAGGTGATGCTGAGGCAGTCTTTTTCGGAATGCCCAGTGTAACCACAGGAGCAACGGAACTTGACGAATTATCTGGGGGAGAAGCATTCTGTGAAGGCGGATGTGCCTGCCCTTGGGCCGGCATAACTGCTAAGATTAAGCTAAACCACCAACCCATGCATTGGTGCCGATGATTTCCTATCATGGAATATACCCTGTTCCCGAAAAGCCCATCGCTGATTGGTCGAAAGCACGAGCAGTGGACAGACTTAGCTTCGTCGGCGTGATGCTAAGAAGTTGCGCTTGCTCGGCAGCGGGGGTGGAGGTGAAGGTGCCGGATCAGGCTTAGGAGGTTCGTTTTCGCCAAAGTTATAATTCGTCCCCCGCTGACTGGAGCTTAGACGAATGTTGGTGATCAGATTTGTACCGCTTATCCTACCGCCTAGAGAACCGATGGTGACAACACCTTCGTCATAACCGCCAGGTTGCACCTCGTAAACAGCGTATACTCCGGGACGAAGATTGACAAAATTATAGTTTCCATCGGCGGCCGTCTGTGTGGTCAGTCGAATGGTCTGACCAAGATCATTAGTGCCGGTGAGGATGATAGTCACGCCTGCCAAGCCTCGGTCGCGACCGTCGCGTATACCATTACCATTGACATCTAAATACACATATCCTGAGATAGAGGCTGGCAGCAGTTCACCGAATAAATAATCCGTCGCGATGCTTCCCGGCAGGAGGTGTAAGTTTGCAAAGGAATTTGCCTGAATTAGGCCGCCGGCGCCACCTATGCTGAGCTTGCCATTGAGGTATCCGTTGGGCTGCACTTGAGTCAGACTGTAATTGCCGGGAGCGAGGGTGCTGAAGAGGAAGCGTCCTGAAGAATCTGTTTGAGTGCTCAATTGAACCGCGCGGCCTCGATAGTCTGTTCCCGTAACCAGGATCTGCACCTGAGCCACGCCGCGCTCGCCGGGCTCACGGCGTCCATTGTTGTTAGCATCATGATAGACCCAGCCGCCCAGACTCACCGGACGTATCTCGGCAAAGTCGTAACCACTTGCGTTAGTAGCACTGTTGAGAGTTACTTGGCCCACACTGTTCGCGCCTATAGTACCACCAACGGATCCGGCTTGAATGCCGCCATCTAAATATTCTGCAGGTTGCACTTGCAGCACGGTATATGTCCCTGGCCGCAGATTAGAAAACTGATATCGGCCGTCGCTGTCGGTGACCGTGGTAAGTTGCCACGGATTCCCCAGGTCGTCTATACCCAACAGACGCATAGTAACACCGCTGATCCCTCTTTCCTGGGGATCTCGGATACCATTAAGATTATCATCCTGGAAGACACTGCCTTGGATGCTGGCAGGAAGGACTTCGCCGAAGTTATAGTTCCCATATATCTTGCCTTGTTCTAACAATATAGAAGTAAAGCTGTCATTGCCTGCATTCCCGAAATTAGGCGTTATTGCTCCTCCGTTGACCGGCTGTATGGATTCGCGACCGTCCCAAAAGTTAGTGGGTTGAATTTGTTGCAGACTATAGACCCCTGGCCTAAGATGAGTGAAGCGGAATGATCCGTCATTGGCTGAGGTAACCTGTAGTTGCACAAGCTGACCTAATTCATCTGTACCTGAGAGAATGATGGTCGTGCCTGCTATACCTGGTTCATTGGCATCGCGCAAACCATTAGCGTTTACGTCGTGATACACAAAACCTTGAAGCGAAGAAGGCAGAATTTCAGCAAAATTATTTTCCAAAGCAGGTTGATTAGTCAGGTTCACCGAGATAACATCAGTACCCACGGAGCCTGGAATGCTCGAAGCACCTTGGGATTCCAACCCGTCCAGGTATCCAGCGGGTTGCTGAACCTCGCGAATAGTATAGTTGCCTGGTTTCAGAGCGTTGCTGGGAATATAGCGGTAACGAATAATGACGTCGGCACCGGCGGTACCGCTGATTTGGGCGAGCAAATTACCTCCGGAGGCGGAGGAAGTAGTGCGTCCCAGGGCTGACAGCGTTATGGTTCCGGTTCCGGTCCAGGCGCTGAGACTGTTTGCGTCGGTCAACGTAATCGTTCGTGAACCGGATACAGTGCGCGGCCCTAAGGTCGTTCCGCTAGCACCGCTAAAATCGCTAAGCCCATCATAGGCCGCAGCATTATAAGTAATGGAATCGCTGGAAGTGGTTACAGTAACATTGAGACCGGGTCCTGTGAGAGTCAGGGTGCCGGAAAAATTGGCATTAACGGTAGCTGGAGAAGGGTCTAAGTTTTCCACCTGGATGGTAGTAGCTACACGACCCTGTATTAGAACCTCGACGGCGGTAAGGCGGCCAAGATTGGGATCGAATTGGGAAACGGTTTGGTTAATTGAATTGTTAGTGCGGCTGTCTGGGAAGTTAATGGTGCGCGTCAAGACCTGTTCCGTCTGAGGGACAGTCAGATCACGGTCGAAGAAATAGTAACCGTTCGGTCCAGTGGTTGCCGTGGCCACCACTTGACCAGCGCTGTTACGAAGCTCTATGGGGATACCCGCTAAGCCAGGTTCGCCTGGATCGCGCAGGCCGTTATGGTTGAGGTCGTGGAAAACGTAGCCACTAATAAGAGAGGGGTGATCGCGTGTCTCTAGAATCTCCAGTTTTAGCCGGGTGTGGTATTTCACAGGAGGACCGTGGTCAGAACATCGCCCATGCTTGCGGCTAAGGAAGCGGAACAACCAATCAAGCATCCTGTGATCTCCCTGTTCCCGAAAGTGATTGGGGCATCCCTATTGCGCTTCGGCCTCAATTCAGGTCAGCCTGAACCGAAAGACTAACTCTACAAATGCCTAAGGGCCTATATTTTCAGCATGGCATATTTTCAGGAAAAACTGCATACAATCTGGCGAACCGATATCTTGGACTTTGCTGATATGAGAGGCAAGGCCATTATGTTTACCAAGTCTCGTTACCCAATAGCAGAAGCTTCTATTAGTCGTACAATTGTTATCTCTGTTCATATGATCGTTAGTTCGCTAACCTGTGCAAAACAAGCCGGGAATAATGCTAAGTTGTGAAAAGTACTGACTGCCACGCTGAGGAGAATAAGTAAGAATTTCGTCTAATGGGGATTATGCTACGTCGCGCGGTCAGCTAGGTGGCTTCAACCGTGATGCTTGTCGTGTAAGTAATTCGGAAGGGACTTCCTTAGTAATTGGTCACAGCCGAAGAGTGTGCCACCGGCAACTTAGTTCGGATAAATGTGGTAATTGGTGCGAAAAAAACGTTTATGGTGCGAATATCGCCAGCCGTGGTTTTGGGGGCGGTAATTCAAGTTATGAAACCCTGGAATGGTTGGAACCCCTTGACGCGATAGTCAAACAAACTGGCTAAGGACAGAAGCCAAAAGACAGATTGTCTAAGCGGGAGGCTGCGAGAGCATTTCAGGAGCCAGCAAGTCTTGCGGCAGGCCTTCCGGCCAAGTGTGCTGTGGCTGATAACCGAGGCGCAAGGCTGGTTGAAGGTCGAGAATTTCGAGGTTAGCAGGTCGGCTGGTCACAAAGGCGACATAATACGGGGCGGGAAGAGGACAACGAACCGCAAGTGCGAAGAACCGGCCGACGTCGTGCGGGCTGAGGTAAACGTCGGGGGCCCAGGAGGTGCGGTGCATTTCTTCGACCTGCTCACGGCTACGCGGGCACCAGCCAAGTCGGGCCACTAGTACCTCCAGTCCCAAAGACTCATGTAAGGCCCTGCTGGCTGCTTCGAGAAAAACCTTCGTAGCGGCATACCAACTCCGGGGGGTGGTGAGGTCGGTAACACGTATCGGAAAAGGGCCGCGCTCCCGCTGATACCAGACTACTTGGGCCGTGCTGGCCACGATGATTCGGCGCACTCCTGCAAGTCGAGCGGCTTCCAGGACCTCATAGGCGCCGACGATGTTCGGTGGAAACAAATCGGCAACGGGATTGTCCACATCATCCGGTGTAGCGGCCAAGTGAATAAGCGTGTGAACATTCCGAAAAGCGTGACGCACGGCAGCGCGGTCGGTGATATCCGCAATCACCTGGTCCGCCAAACCTTGGGTGGGAAATTTGTCGAAGCCGCGCACATGCTCCTGCTGCTCCAGGAGAGCGGCAACGACAGCGCGGCCCACACGACCTGAGGAACCCGTTACCAGAACGACTTGGGCCTGACTGGGAGCTTGAGATGATTCCGCCATAGTGCTTCTCCTCGCGCGGGAGCGGAGCAAAAATTCGAAGATCGGCGTAATGCAGGTCTGCATCATAATATGGGGACAGGCCGCGGACAGTAGAAGAGTGCGTGACGAAGTGCAGTCCTCCAAGAAAGGCAGTGGACGCGGCGAAAGGCCGCTGATAGAATCAAACTCGAGATGTTAGGAGTGCTGCCCTCCTAAAGACCCCGCGCTGATATCCTGCCTTGCTGGTATGGTTGGCTTTTGGAGGTGAAAGAATGGCTCGATGGAAGTGGTTGACGCTGTGCTTGGCATTGATCGGTACGGGCGCTGGATTGCTGGCGGAGCCGCGGACGGTCGGCGATACGTCAACCGCAAACAGTACGACGCGTTCCATTGACTTCAACCGTGACATTCGTCCGATTCTGTCAGATAACTGTTTTGCGTGTCATGGTCCCGACGAAAAAGCGCGCAAAGCGGGTTTACGTTTAGACCGCAAAGAGGACGCTTTCCGAATGCTGAGGGATGGGGGGCATGCCATTGTGCCTGGCAAGCCCGAGGCCAGCGAATTGTTCTTACGGTTGACGACGGATAATTCTCAGGCGCGAATGCCGCCCAAATCGAGCAAAAAGCAGCTGAATTCTGCCCAGATCGAGCTGATTCGGCAATGGATTCTCCAAGGAGCACCTTGGTCGGAACATTGGGCGTTTGTGCCCCCCAGCAAACCAGCCATTCCCGAGGTGCGTGATAGGAGTTGGCCGCGCAATCCAATTGATAAATTCATCCTGGCACGCCTGGAAGCAGAGGGTTTGAAGCCGGCGCCTGAAGCGGACAGAATTACCTTGCTCAGGCGTGTCAGCTTGGATTTGACTGGGTTGCCGCCCACGCCTGCAGAGGTGGAGGCATTCTTAGCGGATAGCTCGCCGCAAGCTTACGAAAACGCTGTTGAGCGGTTGTTACGTTCGCCGCGCTATGGGGAACACATGGCCCGCTACTGGCTCGATGCCGTGCGTTATGGCGATACTCACGGGATGCACTTGGACAATTATCGGGAAATTTGGCCTTACCGCGACTGGGTGGTGCGTGCCTTCAACGAGAATTTGCCTTATGACCAGTTTATCACTTGGCAATTGGCAGGGGATTTATTGCCAAATCCGACGGAAGATCAACTCATCGCGACCGGTTACCTGCGCTGTCACGTTACGACCAACGAAGGCGGCAGTATTGAGGAAGAGGTCTATGTGCGCAATGTGGTGGATCGGGTGGACAATTTTGGTTCAGTAATGCTGGGGATGACTTTTGCCTGTGCTCAGTGCCACGATCATAAATACGACCCCGTTACCATGCGCGACTTTTACGGCCTGTTTGCTTTCCTGAACAGTATGGATGGTCCCGACATGGATGGCAACAGGAAGGATCCGCCGCCGGTACTGAAGGTGGCCAACGAACAGCAAAAGCAGCAGTTGGCGAATTTGCGAAACCGGATTTCTCATCTTCAGCAGCGCCAAAAGCAGCGCGCGAGCGAAACAGAGGCGGATTTTCAACGCTGGTTGAGCGGGGTTGAGGCAGAGCGGCGCCAGGGCACATCGGCACTGCAACAAGTCCCAACGCAGGGGTTGCTCGGCTATTATCCTCTGGATGATAAAGCTGGCACCCAGGTCGCCAATGCGGCTGATAAGCGGAGCAATCTGCAGGGGGTGGTTCGCGGCAATCCGCAATGGGTGGCTGGAAAATTTGGAGGAGCGCTGCGCCTTGACGGAAATACCTTTGTCGAAGTAGTAGATGCTCGCCAGTTCGATTTTGACCGCAATCAGGCCTTTAGTTACGGCGGCTGGGTCAAACTCGCTAATGGCAACGGTACTCTGATCTCCAAAATGGAGGATGCTAACGCTTTCCGGGGTTGGGATATTTTCATCCTCAATGATTCCGTTTCTGCCCACGTGATCCACCGCTGGCCCGACAACGCCATCAAGATCACCGCGGAAGAGAAAATCAAACGCAATGAGTGGACGCATGTATTCGTAACCTACGATGGCTCCTCCAAGGCAAGCGGGTTGAAGTTGTACATCAACGGCAAGTTGGCCAAAGTGCGGGTAGAAACGGATAGCCTCCGCGATGCCACCAAGAATGCCGTCTCGGTCAAAATCGGTCGGCGAACCCTGAGCCATCCCTTAGTGGGTGAAGTGGACGATGTGCGGATATACACCCGTGCGCTAACCGAAACCGAGGTGGCGGTATTGGCACACGGAGACCCGCTCTTTCCGATAGCGGGGATTTTAGCGGTGGCGCCCGAACAGCGCACGCCCCAACAAAGAGAACAACTCCGACAGTTTTATCTTGAGCATTTTGATGCGGAGTACAAGAAACTCGTGGAGCAGGTGGCCAGTCTTCAGGCCGAGGAAAAACGGCTCGATGCTTCTCTGCCTACGACTCTAATCTATCGGGAGCGTGCGCAGCCGAGGCCGGCCTATATATTGATTCGCGGCGAATATGATCGCAAAGGAGAACAGGTGGGTCGTCAGGTACCCGCGTTTCTGCCAGAGTTGCGACCAGAGCATCCGCGCAATCGTTTAGGGCTGGCGCAATGGCTTTTGGAACGCAACCATCCGCTGACTGCGCGAGTGGCGGTGAATCGTTTCTGGCAACAGGTGTTTGGCGTGGGATTGGTGAAGACGTCTGACGACTTTGGCCGACAAGGTGAACCGCCCAGTCATCCGGAGTTGCTCGATTGGCTGGCGATACACTTCCAGGAATCGGGTTGGAACGTGAAGGAACTAATGAAGCTGATGGTGACGTCCGCAACGTATCGGCAGGCAGCGGTAACAACGCCGGAGAAGCTGGCTCGAGATCCTGGTAATCGGCTTTTATCGCGTGGGCCACGCTTTCGCCTGGACGCGGAGGTTTTGCGCGACCAAGCGCTATCCGTCAGCGGCCTCTTGGTGGAACGGCTTGGCGGTCCGCCGGTACGATTACCCCAACCGCCCGGCATTTGGGAGGCAGTGGCGTTCGTCGGTAGCGATACGCGGGAATTCCGTGCGGACACCGGTCGGGATAAGGTGCATCGCCGCAGTTTGTATGCGTTCTGGAAACGTACCGCGCCTCCGCCGCAGATGACGGCGTTCGACGCCCCCTCGCGGGAGGCTTGCGTGGTGCGCCGCGAACGCACCAATACACCGCTGCAGGCTCTGGTGCTGATGAACGAAGTGCAATACGTCGAATGCGCGCGGGCCCTGGCAGAACGAGCCATGAAAGAAACTGGCCGCACTCCCATCGAACGTATCCGCTACATCTTTCGTTTGGCCACCTGCCGATTCCCTGAACCTGCGGAATTGACCGCGTTGCAGCAAACCTATGAGAATTGCCGCCAGCGTTACCAACAGAATCCCTCTGCTGCCCGACAATTGATTCAGCTGGGTGAGTCGCAGCCCGCAGCCGATTTGGACAGCGTCGAATTGGCTGCCCTGACTGTGGTGGGCAATGCGATATTGAATTTAGATGAAGTACTCAACAAATAGTGGGGGCTCTCGCGACCGGGAGAGCAGTGACCGAAGAGAGAATCAGGAGGCACGTAATGGACCCCATTCGCGAATATGCCTTGACCATGACACGGCGCCACTTTTTCGGAAAAACTGGAGTGAGTTTAGGGGCGTTAGTGCTCGCAACACTCATGCCGGAGAAGTTTGTCGCGCAGGAATCGCGGGGTGGTAACGGAGTACCCGGGTTGCCGCATTTCCGACCGCGCGCCAAGCGGGCCATATTCCTGTTCATGAATGGTGGCCCGTCCCAGATGGATCTCTGGGACTATAAGCCGAAGATGCGCGAATGGTTCGACAAAGACTTGCCGCCTTCAGTGCGGGGTAATCAACGCCTGACCACGATGACCAGCGGCCAAGCACGCTTTCCCATTGCGCCGTCGAAGTTCAGCTTTGAACGCCACGGAAAATCGGGAATCTGGGTCAGCGAATTATTGCCCTACACGGCGAAAGTGGTAGATGAGCTATGCATTATCAAATCCATGCACACAGAGGCCATTAACCACGATCCTGCAGTGACATACATTTGCACGGGAAGCCAGATTCCGGGCCGGCCTAGTCTGGGTGCCTGGCTGAGTTACGGTTTGGGGTCGCTGAATCAGAATCTGCCCACGTTCATAGTTATGACCCCAACCAGCACCTACTACGACGCGCAAGCATTGTACCAGCGGCTGTGGGGTTCGGGAGTATTGCCAAGCAAACATGCGGGGGTGGCGCTGCGTGCCATCGGCGATCCCATCCTGTATCTGTCGAACCCTTCGGGCATGGATAGCGAAATCCGCCGCCACATGTTGGATGCGGTGGCCCAGCTCAATCAGAAAAAGCAACAGGAGTTGGGAGATCCCGAGATCATGGATCGCATCGCCCAGTATGAAATGGCCTTCCGCATGCAGGCGAGCGTGCCGGAGTTGATGGACTTGTCCAAAGAGCCGGAGCATGTCCTGCAGATGTACGGCCCCCAGGTGCGTAAGCCGGGCACGGTGGCAGCAAGCTGTCTGCTGGCAAGGCGGTTGATCGAGCGTGGCGTGCGCTTCGTTCAGATTTTTCATCGGGGTTGGGACCACCATGGGAGTTTGCCCCAGAACATCAAGACCGCCTGTATGGATTCCGATCAGCCCATTGCAGCCTTGATCACGGACCTGAAGCAGCGGGGGCTCCTCGAGGACACTTTGGTCATCTGGGGAGGTGAATTTGGCCGTACCATTTACTGCCAGGGCAAACTCACTCCGGATAATTACGGTCGCGATCACCATCCGCGATGCTTTACGTATTGGCTAGCAGGCGCGGGTGTCAAGCGTGGTTTCGTCTATGGCGAGACCGATGATTTCAGCTACAACATTATCCGCGACCCTGTACACATTCACAACCTGAACGCAACTATTTTGCACTTGTTCGGAATAGACCATCGTCGGCTGACGGTGAAGTTCCAGGGGTTAGACTTGCGGCTGACAGGAACCGAAGATCACGAGCCAGTTCTGGAATTGCTCAGCTAAGTGTATTCTGGGATTGCCATCTGCGCAACTGGCGAATACAATCTTTTGTTCCGCAGTGCTCGGATGGAGTGCATACCATCCAACCACAAGGGATTGCTCGGATTCCCGAGTCTAAGTGCGGAGGAGGTGGGTGTGCTCGTGGCAGCAGGTTTCCTTTCTGGGCTTCTGAATTTCCTGATCCTGCTGGTGAGTCTGTTTCTAATCGTGCTGGTGCTGATCCAGCGGGGTCGAGGTGGGGGACTGATCGGCGCCTTGGGAGGCGCTGGTGGCTATAGTCCCTTCGGTTCTCGCGCGGGCCAGCCGGTGACGCGATTAACTATTGGTGTGGCCCTGGTGTGGATTATCCTCATTATTCTTCAAATCAAATTGCAGTAGGTATTTCCTTGTGGCAGGTTAGGGTCGGGGCGTGCAGTTGCAAGAATCCCTCCAAGAACCAAAAGCCATTTTGCCGGTCCGAAAATACACGGGAGCGTTTTCAGCTCAGAGCGCTATCCTGACTCGACCGCGAAGCACGGAGCTTTCTGGCGTGATCGTCAGCATGACAGGTTTCGGAACTGCCCGCTACGACTCCGAAGCCATCCGAGTCGCAATAGAAATCCGGTCCTTGAATCATCGGCACTTCAAGATGGTGCTTAAAGCTACCGAGCCTTACCAGTGGCTCGAACCGGAAATTGAAAACACCGTGCGTCGGTATGTACAACGAGGGGTCGTCCAGGTTCAGTTACGGGTGGTGCGTCAGGCGCAGAGCAGTGACTACAGCTTGAACCGAATTGCGCTCTTGAGTTACTATGAGCAGCTGCGAAGTTTGTATCGTGAACTGGCTTTGGAAGGAGAGCCGGACTTAGAGGGCTTGGTTACCTTGCCCGGAGTAGTTAATTCTTTAGAGGAGGGTGAGCAGTCTCCCAGGGAGCATTGGCCGACTATTCAGAAGGTCTTAGAACAGGCCTTGTTGGGCTTGCAGCAGAGTCGCCGTCAGGAGGGGCAGGTCCTCGCCCAGGAACTGCGTCGCCTGGAAGGCGAAATCCGTGAGCAGTTGCGGGCCGTTCGGCAGCGCAGTGAGGGTTTAGTCGAAGCCTTTCGCCGACGTCTGCATGATCGGCTGCAGCAACTTCTTAGCGAACAGGGCATTACAGTTCAACCGACCGACCTGTTGCGCGAGGTGGCCATTTTCGCTGAACGCTCGGACATTGGCGAGGAAGTCGTGCGTCTGGAAAGCCATCTCGACCAGTTTCTGTGTACCTTGGACGAAGCGGAGAGCTCAGGCCGCAAACTGGACTTCCTTTGCCAGGAAATGTTCCGCGAAGCAAATACCATGGGTGCCAAGGCGCTGGATGCGGCGATTGGCCAGGCGGTGGTGCAGATCAAAACCTTCATCGAAAAAATCCGCGAACTGGTTCAGAATATCGAATGACTTCGACTGTGGGCCACGGTAAGCTCATTGTCCTGTCGGGGCCAAGTGGCAGTGGCAAGTCCACGGTAATTGACCGTGTGCTGGCAACCGGAGATTTACCGGTGCGTCGCTCGGTATCAGTGACGACGCGTCCCCCCCGGCCTGGAGAACGGGACGGTGTGCATTATTACTTCTGGACGGCGGAGCAATTTGAGACGGCTTTACGAAACGGTGAATTCCTTGAATGGGCCGAGATTCACGGTCATCGCTACGGCACACTCAGGCGCGAAGTCGAGCGACATTGGCAGGAAGGCTGTTGGGTACTCCTGGAAATTGATGTCCAGGGAGCCAGACAGATTCACACGCTTTTTCCTGATGCTGTAACTATTTTTCTCCGTGCTCCGGACATGGCTGAATATGAACGTCGCCTTCGACAACGGGGCACTGAAAACGAGACCAGCCTGCAACGCCGACTGGAAGCTATTCAGCGGGAACTGGCGGAGTCACATCATTATCAGTACCAATTAGTCAATTGCAAACTTGACGAGACGGTAGTGGAACTTCGCAGGCTTCTGGAAAAAATTATTTCACAATCTTCTCCCATTCAAAAGGGGGGATAGGCCATGATTGACGACCTCAAAGAAGAAGACATTGTGGCACGCGTGGGCGGTCGCTTCAAGCTGGCGACTCTGATCCTGAAAAGACAGTTGCAACTGATGCACGGCGGTCGCGGGCTTGTGGACATCAAGGCGACCCATCCGATGCAGCTGGTCATCGAAGAAATCAAGCGCGGCATGATTAGTCTCAATATCAAAGAGGAGCTCAAGGAAGTAGTCAATCCCCCGCCATTTGAAGCTACGATTCGGAAGGCGATTCCTCGGGGAGATCATGGACAGGCGGTCGAGGATTAATCAGCCATGGAAGCGCGTCCACCTCGTGAGATTGCAGAACAGGTCGAGAAAGTGGGGGTTGCCAAGGCACGCATGGACGCCCTGACTTTGCTCGTCTTGGCGATCCTGGCCGGTGCGTTCATTTCGTTGGGGGCTTTGTTCTTTACCGTAGTAATCACCGAGTCCAAACTCGGTTTCGGCGTAACCAGGCTCCTGGGAGCACTCAGCTTCTGCCTGGGGCTGATTTTGGTCGTGGTTGGCGGGGCAGAGCTGTTCACGGGAAATAATCTGCTGGCCATGGCCTGGGCCAGCCGGCTGATTAGTACCGCGGAGGTGTTGCGCAATTGGGCAATCGTGTATGTCGGCAACGTACTGGGTTGCCTGGGCACGGTTGGGTTCGTCGTCTGGGGCGATATCGCCAGTCTCGGCCCCGAAAAGGCCGTTGGGAAAACAGCGCTGGCCATCGCTCAGGCTAAAGCCAACCTGGGCCTCAGTGAATGTTTCGCACGGGGGGTGATGTGTAATGCCCTCGTGTGCATGGCGGTGTGGCTGACGCTCGGCGGGCGCTCCGTGGCCGACAAAATCCTGGCCATACTCTTCCCGATTAGCGCCTTCGTCGCGATGGGATTTGAGCATTCGATTGCCAACTGGTTCTTTCTTCCTTGGGCTTTGGCCTTGGACACGGAACACAGGGTGCCCCTGACAGGAGCAGTCAGCAACCTGATTATAGTAACCTTGGGCAACATAGCTGGTGGAACGATTCTGGTGGCTGCGGTCTATTGGCTGGCCTATCTCCGAGGATCACGAACTTCCTAACGACCAGTACGAGCAGGCTTAGGCGCAGAAGTTTCTGGAGCGATCAGTTGGTCCGGGGGATACTTGCGCAACTCGAAATACATAATGGCACAGGCAGCAATCATGGCCAACAGCGAAATCACCATGAGGATGGTATAGGCATCGTTACGGGGTTTAGGTTCGTAGCCTTGATGATCTCGCGTTGGCATGGAGTACCTCCCGACGACGGCTGTTTCCAGGAAAGAATTCGATTACTCCCAGGCTGGCCCCCAATCGCAGTGGTACGAGGTTTTTGTCGTCAAGGGGTAAGCATGATGCGGCTGGCCACAATGTCGCCCACACGGGCTTGCTTGGCATGCTCGCGATTGATGAACTGACCCACGGCACGGTGTGGTTCCACTTCCAGTATCACTACACGTCCGACGTAACGAGGATTGTTCGGTTCCAGGCGGAAGACTTCCAAGGTATGGTTGCGATGGAGTCCCTGGTCACTGCCCAGGGAGATCTCAACCAAGCCATTGTTGCCAATTTTCAGAATCCGGCCACTTACATCCGCTGCCGGAGGACGGGCAACAAACTGCCCCGGTTTGAAAGGCTCGGCGGCCAAGGCGGCAGTGCGCTCCTTATCCAACTCTCGATGGAGCCGAGAAACTTCTTCCGCCAGTTGCTTGACCCGCTCCTCCAACACCTTTCGTGCCTGTTCTTGTTCAACCCGACGAATCCGCTCCTGCTCCGTCAGACGTATCTGCTCCTGGACTTCCGCCAGTGTCCGCGTCAGTCGCTGGTTGAGTAAGACCAGTTCCTTTTGTTTCTGGTCCAGCTCAGCAGTGAGTTGTTGCAACCGCACCTGGTTTTCTTTGAAGCGGTTTTCTATATCGTCGGCTCGCTTATCCGCCTGGGCACGTGCGGCACGTTCCTGCTGGAGCAACTTGTCCAACGCGTCTATATTAGCCTTCAGTTCATCTTTAGTTTTGTTCAGATCCTTTTCCAACTCCTTAATCTTATCATCGCGGGCCTGAAGGTCCTTCCCCAGATTTTCCGAGTGTTTCCGCCAATCCTCGGCGACTTCAAACCAACTGCGCTTGGTCTTGGGGTCTTTGATGAGCGACATGGCGCTGAAGGCAAAACCGAGAAATACCAACGCCATGAAAAAATTGAGGATGGCAAAAATGCGGCCCAGTAGCGTCATGGTTCGGTACTCCTTAGCTGTACCTAGGCATCATTGTATACCGCCATGCACGCGATAAGGCGTCAGGTGCGAAGGTTGATCTAACAGCCAGAAGCGCTCCCACTCATCTTCTATCATACGGAGGTTCTCAGAAACTGTCAGCATTTGCTTCATACGACGTTCCGGGTCGCTAGACCAGATGTTGAGCAGGCATCCGGATTGCCCGAGGACTAACGCTAACAGGAGCATCGCCTTGGTCATGCGCATGACCAATCTCTCCCCACGCACTTTGGAGCGATAGTAATGGTCGTGTCGGCTTGAGCGACACGCCAAGTGCTGGTAGAGATTATCGGCAACAAAATGGTGAAACTTGAGCGGTTGTACCAAGAAATTCGAAAATATCGCTCAAGAGGAGGACAAGACGGCCTCAGCGGGAACAACCTCCTCGGGGACGGCCTCAGCGGAGATGGATTCGACCGACTGCTGTCGTCCCGCCGGCGCAGATAGAAACTCTGTGATGTCCAGGCGCGCAATCATTTCTTCCGTGCGCTTGCCAGGTTTGAAGGTGACCACCAGTTTCGGCGGAACCTCCACGGGTTCACGTGTCTTCGGATTTCGGGCTCGCCGTCTTTGCCTCAGTTTGACCTCGAAAATGCCAAAGTTCCTCAGTTCGATGCGGTGGTCCGGGCTCTCCACAAGTGTCTGGATAATGAGGTCGAAAGCCTTTTGCACAATGTCGCGGGTCTGTTTTTGCGTCAGTCCGCTTTCCTCTGCAATCTGCTTGACAATTTCTTTCTTGGTCACGAGTGTTATCTCCTGTCCCAGACCTCACCAAGTTTCAGCAAAGGGTTCGTAAACTGGACCCCGCCAGTACTAATACTGGCCGTCAGTTCCCTCGGCCAGTGGCTTCAATCTAA
Source organism: Gemmatales bacterium (assembly GCA_025056555.1). GTDB lineage: Bacteria > Planctomycetota > Planctomycetia > Gemmatales > HRBIN36 > HRBIN36. The sequence continues at coordinate 27,552 of JANWVZ010000024.1, forward strand.
GGACTGGCAAGCCCTGCGTCAAGGAAAATGGTTATACAGACTTTCCTCCCCTCAGGGGCGCGGATTAGATTGCTTGCCCGCGATATCAAAAGGTCTAATAATCTCCTTGTGGCTGCACGGGCAACTTTCCATGCAATAAGGCTAATAACCTAAAGGCAAAACAGGCCGACTTCTAAGGGGAATTCAATGTTACGCGTTTTAGTCACTGGCGGCTGTGGTTTTATCGGGAGCAACCTAGTGCGGCATCTGTTGGCCCACTACGCCAATGTAAGTGTTGTAAATCTCGACCTTCTGACCTATGCCGGCAACATGGCAAGCCTACGGGATATTTGGGAAGATCCCCGCCACCAGTTTATTCGCGGCGATATTACCGACCGGGATTTGGTCCGGCGAATATTTGCGGAAGGCATTGACACGGTTTTTCATTTAGCGGCGGAAACGCACGTCGATCGGAGCATATTCGACGCCACGCCTTTCGTCCGTACCAACGTTCTGGGTACGCAGGTGCTTTTGGATGCGGCGCGGGAGTTCGGGGTGCGACGCTTCCTGCACGTTTCCACCGACGAGGTGTACGGTTCCCTGGGACCGACGGGGGCCTTTACAGAAACCACACCCTTAGCACCAAACAGCCCCTATGCCGCGAGCAAGGCCGCTGCAGACCTTCTGGTGCGCAGTTATGTCCACACCTTTGACCTACCCGCCATTATTACTCGCTGCTCCAATAACTACGGCCCTTATCAGTTTCCCGAAAAATTCATCCCCTTGTCCATCACCCATCTTTTGGAAGACCGACCCGTGCCTTTGTATGGGGATGGCCTGCAGGTACGGGATTGGCTCCACGTCCAGGATCACTGTGCTGCTTTAGTGCGGATCTGGGAGTTTGGGAAGCCTGGCGAGGTGTACAATATAGGTGGCCGATGCGAAAAGACTAATCTCGAAGTGGCGCAGTTTCTTTGTCGCGAATTAGGCAAGCCGACTTCACTGATTCGCTTTGTGGCGGATCGTCCGGGGCATGACCGCCGTTACGCCATGGACATCAGTAAGCTGGAACGGGAACTCGGCTGGCGTCCCACGATCCCGTTCGAAGAAGGCCTGCGCCAGACCATCCGCTGGTATCAAGAACACCAGGATTGGGTGCACCAAGTGCGCAGTGGGGAGTATCAACGCTTTTATGATTGGCAGTACCGCGACCGCTTGGCAACTGGCCGCAGCGCGGCTGCGCCGGTCGAAACGCCCTCGGCCTAAAGGCACGCCCCCATGTCGTCAGACGCCTGGTATTTCCCGCCTGGCTCTGTAGTTACATTACGCGACTCGCAAGAATACACTTGGGCCGAGATTTTCCCTGACTGGGGTAATAACTGTGCCCGTTGGGGTGTACATTGGCGTGGACAGCGGTTAGAACTGCTCTGGCCGGGTGGGGCAGTTGCTAACCAATTGGCGCCGCCCGGGATAGCCAACGAACGCGTCTTACATCCCTTCCGCTTTGGTTTTCCCATACTGTTTCCGTTTCCCAATCGAATTCGCGGGGGCTTGTTTTTCTGGGACGAACGCAAATATCAGTTGCCGATCAACGACCCGCAGCAACGCAACGCCATACACGGCCTGGTGGGAGATGTGGCTTGGTCGGTTTCTGAGCTGCCTGCGCAGCAACACCCGATGCGCATGACCGCACGCTTCCAGCTCGCGGAACACGCTCCCGACCGGCGGTCTTACTGGCCAAGCGATTTCGCCTTGACGGTTACTTGGCAATTGGCACTTGAGCTTGAAGCTGCGGAGCTAGCCTGGGCGGAACTCTCGGTGGTGGTACACCTGACCAACTGCGGAGTTAAGCCCTTACCTTTCGGACTGGGCTTTCACCCGTACTTTGCCGTGCCTGCCGACGACGCGGAAATATCCGTGCTCAGTGCGCAACCGCCTGGCGCCGCTCTTTGTCGTTGGGAGCTGCATGAATTGCTACCCACGGGTCGGCTCCTGCCGCTGCGGGAGTGCGACCGCCGATTGGTGCAGCCCGGTGAACCGATGCCTTTACCGCCCTGGGACGACGCGTTCCGACTCTTGCCCGCTCGAGAAGACGATCCCCTGATAATCTGGCTGCGTGACCGGCGGCGCGGTTTTTCGCTGAGGGTACAAGCCCCCTCAGCATTTCGCGACTTGGTACTCTTCGTGCCGCCGCACCGTCAGGCCGTGTGCATCGAGCCGTACACCTGCGTTACTGACGCGATAAATCTGCATCATCGGGGGATCGCCAGCGGCTTGCGTGTCCTGATGCCGGGCCAAGTTTGGACGACCGAGCTCCGCACGCGCTTTGTGCCGGGATGAGTTCAGCTAATGTCCGAGCCGTCTTGGGGCGGCGCCAGCAACAGCGCCCAAGTGCGCAAGATAACTCAAGTGAGTCGCTGTCTTTCCTGGTTAGGTGCTTGGGTTTCGCTTCTCCACTGCCCAGGCCAAAGAGGAAGTACTAGCCAAACATACTTTGTGTAAAATACAAGAGTAAGCGGCTGATAACGAGGATGGTGTCATGGCACATACAAGTCGCTGGCAGGTTGGGGATCGAGTCTTAGCACCGTGGGAACCTGATTTCCTGTATCCGGGCACTGTCGCTCACGTGGGACGGCGCGGCGTGGTGATTGAGTATGATGACGGAGATGAAGGATACGTACCGGAGTCGGTTCTGCGCCCCTTACGTTTGGAGGTAGGATCGCAGGTGCAGGTACGCCGCGATCCGGAGGTGAACCGTTACTATTGGGGGGAAGTGTTGGCTGTGCAGGGGGAGCGCGTGCTGGTGCGTTATTCGGACGACGATGGCGAGGAGACTATTCCCATCGGACGTATTCGTATTCCGCGAGTGCTATTGCGCTTGCCTCGTGAACAGGAGGAGGAACTGACCGCCCTTTGGAAGCCGGGGGACCGCGTTTTGGCACCGTGGGAACCGCACTTTCTTTATCCTGGCACCATTCGCCAGATTGAGTCTGGAATCGCCTTGATTGATTATGACGACGGCGATGTCGGCCCAGTATCGTTAGCCGAACTGATGCCCTTGCACTTGGAAGTGGGCATGCGCGTCCAGGCGCGCCGTAATCGCTTTGAGAAAGTGTATGAACCCGGCACGCTTACCGCCGTCGAAGGCGAGTCCATTACCGTCTGTTACGACGCGGACCAAACGGAAGACGAATTGGATATTGCCTACATTCGTTTGCCCCGCGATACCTTGGTTTAGCTTCCCGCTTGGTTGAAAATTCGACTCCGCAGTGCGGTCAGTGCTGTGCCTGCATGTGCGTTTTGTGCACAGGAACTGCAACCCGGTACGGGCCAACGTCCATGCACCCGGGATTGCATCGCCTAAGAGCGGCGCAAGCGGTCATAGAGCAATAAGCCGACCATAGTCTTGCCGTCGCGGATCTCGCCACGTAGCACTTTCGCAATCGCTTCTTCCACTGGCATGAACTCCGTTTCAATGTCTTCGCCGGGATCGAGTTTTTGCTGCGTGGGCTGTAAATCCTCGGCCAGGAACAGGTGCATGCATTCCGAAAGCACGCCCGGCGAAGGGTAAAACTCGGCCAGTTTCGTCAGCCGACCCGCCCGATAGCCGATCTCCTCCTCCAGTTCTCGTGCCGCGCAGCTCTCGGGAGTTTCGTTTGGGTCGAGCGTGCCCGCGGGCAATTCAAGTAAACGTTGCGCAATGGGATAGCGATAATTCCATACCAAAACGATGCGACCGTCTGGCAGGACTGGTAACATGACGGCGGCACCGCGGTGTAAAACGATTTCCCGCACCAGTTGTTGACCATCGGGCATGGTCACTGTGTCGAGCACCAATTCGATTTTTCGGCCATGAAACACCAACTGACGGGGCATGGTTGTCAGTCTCCGTGATTGCGTTTTCAGGGCATGAGTGATACAATTTTCGCGGAACGGTCGAATAGTAGCAAGCCGATTTTCCCCGTGATTGCCGACGCCAGCCGAGGCACTGGGCCATGCGTGAACCCTTGACTTGGTCGTTCGCCATAGGTCGGTGGGATGGTATCGCTATCCGCATCCACCTGTTGTTTGCACTTTTCACGGTAGGTATGGTAGCGCGAGGTTTGGCCGGGGGGTACGCGGCCGCCGCGTTTCTGATGCAGGCATTACTATTCGCATCGGTGCTTTTACATGAATTTGGACATTGCTACGCCGGTCGCCGCGTCGGGGGTGATGCGACGGAGATATTGCTCTGGCCCCTTGGAGGACTGGCCAACGTCCAGGTGCCCTTTACCCCACGGGCGCATTTGTGGACAACGTTGGGCGGTCCGGCCGTCAATCTGGCCATTTGCCTGCTGACCGCGAGCTTCCTGCTGATCACGGGCTGGTTACCGCCCTTGTCGCCAACTTGGGATTGGGCCTTCTTACCTTCCTTGGTCCGCTGGCAGACCGGCGAGATGCACTTCCTGCACGATCCCCTCACTTTCGTGCACGGTCGTAGTTGGTTCTCAGCGACGTTCGGTGCCCCGGCAGTGGCGTTGTTTTTAGCACGGTTGTTTTACGTCAACTGGATGCTGTTCTGGTTCAATATTCTGCTGGTCGGCTTTCCGCTGGACGGCGGGAGAATTCTTCAATGTGCCTTGTGGCCACATTTCGGTTACGATAAAGCGACGCGCACTGCGGTTTATTGCGGCTGGATCGTTGCCTTGTTACTGACGCTATATGTCATGGTAACTTTCGAAGGCAGCACTGGCGCTGATAAACTGATGCTCTTCTTCCTGGCCCTGTTCATCTACCAAGCGTGCCGACAGGAAATGTTGACGTTGGAAATGGGCGTGGCCGCTGAAGGATTTGGTTGGCGCATGGCGGAGAGTGAGTATAGCCTCGAAGAACGCGCCGAGGAACCACGGAAGAAAAAGCCAGGCCTGATCCAACGTTGGCTTCAATGGCGGGCCGAGCGCCGCCGGCGCCGTGAGGAGCAGCAACGCCTCGAAGAAGAGCGCCGACTCGATCAGATTCTGGAGAAAGTCAACTTGCAGGGCTTACATTCGCTCACAGAGGAAGAACGCCGTTTCCTCAACCGCGTCAGCGCCAAATATCGCAACCGCCACAGCTCTTCCTAGTGGCCATTTAGATTTTTTTCTAAGTGTTGGCGGGTCACGGAGTTTGTGCGGGGGGTGTAATGTCGAGGAGTTTGATTTCAGGTTCTTGTAAATCCACTAGGACAGGTTTCGGGGTTTGCGCCACCGCGAGGTTGCCCGCCAAGTCGCGCACTTCCAGACGGAGATACACCATGTGGGGCAGATTATCGGGCATCTTCCATATGTAACGGCCTGTATTCGGCAACTCGGCGGCTATAACGTGCCACGGGCCACTTTCGCGTTCGGCCCATTTGAGCGTAATCGGATTAGCAGCTAGATTTTTGTCCGTGGCACTCCACAAGAAGACGA
>JANWVZ010000250.1 GCA_025056555.1 Gemmatales bacterium
CGGGCTTGGCGGTCGGCACTACGGTAATCCTTTCGCTCCGCCGCATCCTCCACGATTGGGTCCGAAAAATTTCGGAGCAGGACTTGTATGCTGCGCTCCAACTGGCTGTCATTAGCATTATTGTGCTTCCTCTGCTGCCCGATGTAGATTATGGCTGGGAACCGTTCCGCTTGTTCAACCCGTACCGCACCTGGCTCATCGTGGTTCTTATCAGCGCCGTCGGTTTCCTGGGCTACGTGGGCCTGCGTGTGGTCGGGCCACGCTGGGGACTACTACTCACCGGGTTACTCGGCGGCTTGGTTTCGAGCACGGCAGTTACGCTGGCCCTATCGGCGCGGGCGCGGGAACAACCCGAATTACTTCGCTCCTGCGCTATGGGCATCGGTTTATCGTGGGCGGCCATGGGGCTGCGCGTCCTCGTCGCCGTGGGCTTAGCCCACTTCCCGCTGCTGCTATGGCTCCTTGCTCCGGTGGGGTTGGCCAGCCTGATAGTCGGCCTATACGCCCTGGCTTTTCTTGGTCAATCATCCGCGACCGAACCGCTTGAAGTCGCGACGGCTAATCCCTTTTCCCTCTGGTCGGCTATCCGCCTGGCTGGTTTATTTGTGCTTGTGTTACTCGCGGTGCGCTTCGCTCAGTTAATCGGACAAGAATCCGGATTACTGACCATAGCGCTGCTAGCTGGCACCACTGACATGGATGCAATCACGCTCAGCGTAGCCCAGCTCGCAAGTCGCCAACAGGTATCTCCGCTCTGGGCTACGCTGGCCATTTCCTTGGCGGTCATGAGTAACACGATAGTCAAGACCGTGTTCACTTACACATTTGGTCCTCGCAAGCTGGGCCAGTCGGCTTTAATCTTGGCCATACTCACAATGCTTGCCGCTGTCTGCGGCCTCGGCTTGACCTTCTTCTTGCAGCAGGAAACGGATTTTTCCCAACTGCCCTCCATTCTCGCCCCGTAGAGGGACAAGAAACACTTGCTCTGTAAGGGGACAAAAAGCGGTTATGAAGGATGCCTATCCTGGAAAAGGGTATCGGCAAGGCAATAACTTCTCCGGTGATTCTGGCCCTGATTGAGTGAAAGATACGGAATCATAGTCGGCCAGTGCGAGATAGCCCAGAATATTCGCAGTGTCTGAAAGCAGGCATGACCGGGCAGCGGAGGGACCGATTGTGGAACAGACGGTGCACCTGCGAGTTACCGATGCCCGCTCGGGTCGAACTTTACCATGTCGTCTGCACATCCGCGATGCTTACGGGCAAACTCGTGTGCCCTTGGGCTACCTAGACGATCCGAAAACTGAGCCGGCTCAGGAAGTCGGCGGTCATCTGGTGCAGGAGGGCAAGGTTTGGGTTTACACTGATGGTTCCTGCGAGGTGCGCTTGCCTCCAGGACAAGTGTGGGTGGAAGCCTGGCACGGGCCGTTGTATGCCCCGATGTCCTTGAACATGGATCGTGGCCTCGGCAAAATTGCCCTCCGCGTGCAACTGCCCCGTCTCCTCGACCCAGCACCAGGTTGGTATTGGTGCGACACGCGCGCTCATTTTCTCCCAGCGGCAGCCGCTGCCTTAGAAGGCGCTGCCGAGGGCCTGGATTTAGTACACGTTTTAGCGGCACGCTGGGATGAACCACACTTGCCCCGCTTGGCTCAGGTGCTGGAATTCAGCGGGCAGTCAGTGCTGTTAGAACGATATGGTTGTGCCGTCTGCGTCAACACCTATCAACGGGGTGGGCCCTGGGGCGACTTGGCACTCCTCTACTGTCATCGCCTGGTCTTCCCGCTGACCGCTGGCGAGCCTGGCTTTGAGCATTACACCTTGGCCGATTGGTGTAACCAATGCCATCGCAAGGGGGGCTTAGTAATTTGGACCGCGTTTCCTGGCGTTATGGGAGAACGCCTGCCGTTGGCATTGCTCGGCCAGATTGACGCTTTGGAATGGTGCGCGATTGCCCCATGGAACCGCGACGCATTACAACTTTGGTATGCTCTGCTCAACGCCGGCTATAGCATTCCCCTCGTCGGCGCCAGTGGCAAAACAAGCAACATGGTGGCATTGGGCACCGTTCGGACAGCCACCTGGCTCGGTGCAGATAAGCCCCTGACCCTTGCCGATTGGGTTCGTGCGGTGCAACACGGACATACCTATGTCACCGCCGGCCCGATCTTACACTGGCAAGTCAACGACGTCGCCCAGGTTTGGCAACTGATTCCAAGATCGGCCCAGAGCACGCCCGAGGCCTCCGATGTCGGCCCGACGCGCCAAGCAGATGAAAACTCCACTGCGGGGTCAGAGGCACGGTCTGATTATCGGCTCGTGGCTCGGGCAGAGAGTGTATTACCATTTACGCAATTGGAATTGATCTCCGGCGGCGAAGTCATTGCGACGGCAACCGTTGCTCCAGTGCCCAGCCGGACGAGGGTAGGCAGTGATAAGCCATCCTCTTTATATGGGTCGCAGACTCCCGCAAAGAACACCGCGGCATCGGATCATTCTCGCGAAGCCACAGTCGGCTCGCCTGCGTCAGTTCAGATACTTAGTGTGCCCCTTTACCAAGCGGAATTATCCTTCACCTGCGGAGCGGACCATTTGTCGGAGTTGCCGTCCGGTTGGTTGGCGCTGCGCTGTTGGAACGGCGATCGGCTCGTGGCCCACACCTCCGCCCTCAAGCTGCCACGCCGTCCCACGCTTCGCGACCAAGACCGTCGTTACCTCGAAGACGCGCTGGCCCAAGCCGAGACCACCATCCGCACGACACCCCATGTCCGCCAACGCGAGCTATTGCAACGCTTAGAAGAAGCTCGCCGCACTCTACAAACACGACTCGAGGTCCACTCCCGCGATGGCTCCTAGCTAGAAGCAATGACCAATCGTTCCTTGTGGCCGTCGCTCCATGATTGTTCCCTCTAAGAGAGAGCGTCCCGCACCGAACACCCATGGTTGGTACAGCGGCTTAAAATGGAAAGCCGTATGTGGGTCGAGCTAATTGGAGTTAGTTGGAGCCGATGGCGCTCTGAAAAATGCGCTTATCAAAGGGATAGCCATTGTGTGATGATTGTCGTGCCTGGGGGCCGCAACGGTAAACGAGCATGACGAAGCGCGTAGTGGTGGCAATGAGTGGGGGAGTGGATAGCTCCGTGGCCGCGTGGCTCCTGAAGCAGCAGGGCTACGAGGTCATCGGGCTGTTCATGCGTACCGGTGTCCATACCGACGTGTGCGCCACTGATGTACCGCAACACGAGAACGGCAAAACAGGGCAGGACGCGCCCCGTCGCCAGCACACAGGGTGTTGTTCGTCACTCGACGCCGCCGACGCCCGTCGCGTGGCAGAAATTCTGGACATTCCGTTTTACGCGCTGGATTTTTCCCACGAATTTACCCGCATCATGGATTATTTTGCCGACGAATACTTAGCCGGGCGCACGCCGAATCCTTGTGTGGTGTGTAACAATTGGCTCAAGTTTGGCCGACTATGGACCTACGGCCGACAACTCGCCGCCGATTACATCGCGACGGGACATTACGCTCGGATTATCCACGGCTCCTGCGGCGTCGAATTGCACTGCGCAGTAGATGGGCAGAAAGATCAGTCGTATGTTCTGGCGGGCATTCGACGGCAACTACTGGAGCGAATACTGCTTCCTGTAGGCGAATTCAGTAAAATACAGA
>JANWVZ010000251.1 GCA_025056555.1 Gemmatales bacterium
GAGACAGTATGCGGTCAGTAGAGAATTATCACCTCGTTTAACGAGCAAGCGAAACGGGTCTTTTTCCTCGGTGATCCGCACGGGCTGCGACACGAGGCCAGGCGATTGTGCCCAAGCCCAAGCGAAGCAAGCCCCAGCGACGCAGATGGCAAACCAGTAGGTTCCACGCACAGCTTCCTCCTTTCAGAGGATGGTCGAGGGTTAGGTGCGAGATTACTTCCCTAAGCGTTTAGCCCAGACGGTGTCCCCGAATTCGTTGAGCAGGCGTTCTTGGCACGCCTTGGCCTTCTCTTCATCGCCCAATTTGCGGAACACGTCCACTAACCAGTACAAGGCCCGCGCGACTAAATCGCGGTCTTGGTTATAGACCACATCTACCCAGAGATATTCCCACATGGCATCGCGGATACGTTCGCTGAGACGATAGATGTCGCCTCGGGCCAAATGCACCAGGGCTTTCGTCCGCGGGTCCTGGGCCTCTTTTTCCAGCAGAGCAAGATCCGCCTCGGCCTCCTTGTGCTGACGCAGGGCCGCCTTGCATTCCACCAGACTTACCAGAATCTCCTGGCGCAGATTACGGTCGGTGGTGGTCTGCATCAGCTTTTCCAAGCTGGCACGTGCTTGCTTGTAGATTTCCAATGCTTTATCAGGCTGGTTCTGCAGGTATCCCTGAGCTTGTTGGACAAGGGCCCGAGCCTCGAACAAGTTGACTCGACCGACCAGCTCGCTCTGGCTCTGGAACTTATCCCGCACTGCACGCAATTCGGCCAACACTTCGTCCGCCGGCAAACCATCGCGTAACCGCAGCTGCCCCATCAGCTCCAGACACTCTATTGTCTGCCAAGCATTGGGATAACGTTTATGGAACTGTTCTAATTGACGATACAACTCCCCTCGTTGCAGCGGGTCTGCCCCCTGTTGATCCATAAGCAGAGCACGCAGTTTCAGGATTTTGAACTCGATAAACGGGACAGCTAACTTAGCTTTTCCCGCGCCCTTGAGGGCTTGCTGATAGGCGTCCAGGGCTTTCTGCCATTGTTGTTTGGCCTCGGCAGCACGAGCCTGCAAGGTTTCCGGGGGTTCGGTAGCGAAGCGAACATCCTCGATAGCTGTTACCGGAATAAACTCTTTGCGCGCATCTAATCCCCAAACGAAAGTAATGCCCCCCGGCGACTCGCCAGTGATATTGCCTTCACGAGTAACGACTTTTCCAGTTTTCGGGTCGCGGTAAGACACACGGTCTTGCGCCTGGGCCGCCAACGATCCTGTGAGAGTAAGTATCCAGCCGACTGCCAGCGTAGCTTGGCATATAACCCGTAGACTCATACCTGTCGCTCCGCACAAGTGACCAGTTCTTCGGCTAGGTCGTTGTGACCTGAGATGTTGCACACTCGCAAGAGCACTCACATAAAGTATAATCAAAGCAACGGATCGTCTGCTGGAAAAGGAGGGCCGCTGGGAGAACCTTGCTTTCAGTCGTACCAGTTGGCGGAGCGGGCCGGGCAGAACGAAAAGAAGATACTGGTTAGTGTTGCAGAAGCTGTCACGCCTGACCGAGGTTGGCACGTTGGCGTCAATCGGGCAGTGGCGTTATCGGAACTGCACGAGCTTGAATGGTAATATTGGAATAAATGGAGATAATGGAATACCAGACTGGAGAAGGTGTTGGTAAGCTTTAGTCGCTGGAATATTCGGCTCGGTGATATTCGGCCGCCAACCAATACTTAGCCAGCTGGTTCTAGCCCCGCGAACTAGAGCAGCATCTTCATGATAACTTTGCCGCCGATGTCGGTGAGACGGAAATCTCGGCCCTGGAAACGATAGGTAAGCTTGGTGTGGTCGAAACCGAACAGGTGCAGGATCGTGGCGTGCAGGTCGTGAATGTGGATCGGGTCCTCGACTACGCCCCAGCCGATTTCGTCGGTCTTGCCGATGACTTGCCCACCTTTAATCCCGCCGCCGGCGAGCCAGATCGAAAAAGCGAACGGATGATGATCGCGCCCCGAAACGCTGGTGAATCCTGGGCGGTTTTCGCCCAGAGGCGTGCGACCGAATTCCGATAGCCACAGGACCAGCGTGGACTCGAGCAAACCGCGACGTTTCAGGTCTTTCAGCAGCGCAGCGATCGGCTGGTCAGCCATCTTGCAGTTGAAGGCTAATTCTTTGTCGAGATTGCTGTGATGATCCCAGGAAGCGTGGAAAATGGAAACGAAACGGACGCCTCGCTCAACCAGCCGACGGGCCAACAGACAGTTTAATGCGAAGGAATGGAAAACGCCGCGACCACCGCCTCGTCCGCTCGTGCCGTCATCGTTGCGGAACAGCCCGTACATTTCCAGAGTTTCCTTAGTTTCGTTGCTGAAATCGAGTAACTCGGGCGCGGCGGCCTGCATGCGGAAAGCGAGTTCATAGGCGGCAATGCGACTTTGAATTTCAGGGTCGCGGGCGACTTGGCCGTGCAGCTGGTTCAAATCATGCAGCGCGGCGATGGTCTTTTCCTGCATACTGCGCGTCAGCCCCGGCGGGTTGTTCAGGTTCAATACGGGCTCTCCCTGATTGCGGAAGAGCACGCCTGCGTAGGTCGTGGGCAGGAATCCGCTTGACCAGTTCGAGGTACCGCCGCTGGTACCCCGTCCCGCAGTGAGCACGACGTAACCTGGCAAGTTACGCGATTCGCTGCCCAGTCCATACACGAGCCAGGAGCCCATGCTCGGTCGGCCAAACTGGGTCGAGCCTGTATTCATCAGCAACTGACCGGGATGATGGTTAAACGCCTCGGTGTACATCGAGCGAATCAGGCAAATGTCATCCACGCACGTGGCCAAATGGGGGAGAAAATCGGAAAGCTCCATGCCGCATTGACCATGTTTCTGGAACTTCCGCGGGCTGCCCATCAACGTGGCTGTGTCTTTCTGGATGAATGCAAAGCGGACGTTTTTGATTAGCGACTCCGGGAGCTTCTGCCCGTGCAGCTCGTTCAGTTTCGGTTTAGGATCGAACAAATCAAGCTGGCTCGGCGCTCCCTCAAGATAGATGCAGATACAGTTTTTCGCCTTGCCGGGGAAGTGACCAGGTCGGGGTGCCAGGGGATTGATGCGGCGATCCAGATAAGCCTCTTCAGCCAGCAACCGATCATCGCGGAGCATACTGGCCAGTGCCAACAAACCGATTCCGCCCGCCGTTGAGGTTAAAAACGACCGCCGGCTTTGCAGGACAAATTCTTCCCACGGCGTCATGGTGGATGCTCCTCCGTCAGGCGGCAGTGTTCTTATGCTTTCTTTATCTGCTGGTGCCCTTTTGGGCAAAGGGTCCATATCTATTCACGTGTAATAAATTCGTCGAGGTTCAGCAGGACTCGCGCCAGCCCCACCCAAGCCACAGCTTCGGGTATGGGTACCCGCTCGGGCATATAGGAACCCAACAACCCCTCGGCTTGCTTTACATTGTGTTGGGCCTCAGTGTGCAATTCATGCCAAAGCAGTTCCAGTCGGCTCAATTCGGCGACAGTGGGTTCGCGTGTCAGGGCGGTGCGAAATGCCAGGCGAATGCGCTGCCGTAAGTCGCCGGGGGACTCGGCCAGCCGTTTCCCCAAGGCTTGGGCGCACTCGACAAAGACCACGTCGTTGAGCAAG
>JANWVZ010000252.1 GCA_025056555.1 Gemmatales bacterium
CCAGCCGGCGTCAGCTTCCTCATGCCAAACCTCAGCGGCACCAAGATCAATTGAACGCTGGCTGGCCCACACTCTCGCCGATTCATCAGTCAGTAATCGTTGCGTACAGGTAAGTGGCCCGACCTCCTCCCGGCTGCGTGCACCAGATGTGCGCAAACTTGTTCACGTTGAGGGAAGCTGACCGGTGTGGCAATATTTGGTGCGGTCCGGCTGAGTTACTCCTCCACCATGGCACTGACAAACTCTGCATTTGGGCGAATTAATCGGCTGGTTACGTAAAGGTGCCGCTGAGTTATTCCATTATGGCGCGGACGAACGGACTAGAATGTACCATGCTCACCTATGGTATGAATAGATGGCTTCGCCTGGCGGGCGACGTGCATGGATAATCCGAACTCGTAAGTTGGCTAAGCTGCCCATGCTGGTACTGAGTCTGGAAGAATTGCGACCGTTTCCAGAACCGGAATGGTTACCCGAGAGCGACTATTCCGTTTGGGTATGGTTATGTGCCGTGACCATTCTCTTGTTGTTCCTGATCGGGCTGATAGGCTGGTGGCGGGTTCGCCGCTGTACCCAGCACAGTGGAGTGTTGCCAACTTTACAGACATTACTGGGCCTGGGCGCTCGCCTGGCATCTCTGGAGACACTCGTTCCCGCCACCAGCGCTACCGATGCCAACGGGCGAACCGACGCCAGGACGGACGGCACGAAACATGTCGTTACCAATATACTGGATGTAGCCTATGTAACATTACGCGATTGGTGGCAACAGGAAATGGCCGAAGCTGCTAAGCTGACTCCTGATATACATGCTTCCGAGTTCCTGCAGGATCATGGCAAGGCGGCGCAGCAACTCCGTCAAATCCTGGAGGAGCTGGAGCGTGCACGTTATTGTGGCCGGTTTCCTGACGCACATTGGCTGAGTGGACACCTGGAACAAGCCTGCGGTAACCTGGCGCTTTTCATGTGTTCTGCCCGAAACCAACAAGGTTACTCTGGCCACGAAGTCGCAGCTGGATAAAACGAACTGACGAAGAGCAACACTGTCCCTGAGGGAGATAAGCAATCGGCTCAAGGCGCGCCAAGCGGCTAAGGAGAAATCATTCTGAGGGCTTGCGGCAATTTTCTTTCGGTGGGGCGATTTCGGGTGCTCTGCCGTGGATGGCTTCGTAAACTTCACGGCGGTGCACCGAAACCGACGCCGGAGCTTGAATGCCTAGCCGAACCTTATCACCGCGGATTTCGACGACCGTGATGATGATGTCGTCGTTGATAATAATACTCTCGTTCTTCTTCCGCGAGAGCACCAACATCGTCGCTCGTCCTTGTGCTGTGGGCTGAGCCAGAAGCTCACCGCCCGGATGTCCCATCCACATTCACGTCAACCGAGTCCTGAGGTCGGCTGCACGTGTCCACCCACACACTGCTGGGAGAGGTCGCCAAGCGACGAGTCAGCACGGCACTGCGGCTGGGTACGGTGTCCGCGCCTCCGCTGCGCTCGTACCTCATCTCTGTGTAACTCTATACCTTTGGGCCAGTCAGGTCAAGGGTTTACGGCAAACGTTTTCCCGAATTACCATCTGGTGAACTTGCATAATGCGTACCTATGACAAGTCTGGCACGCAATTTCAACGCCGTAAGAACAATTCTCGCTGATAAAAGCTGGCTAGCTGCCGCACGGTGGGACTAGCATCCTGCTGGGCCAACTCCGTAAGCCTTGTGATTAGGCGAACTTCCGAGTGTTCTCCCGCAGCGCGAATGGCCGCGGCTCTCACCACCGGCTCCGGATCTCGGCTCAACCGCTCCAACCATGCGGCGGTGTCCAATTGTGTACTTTCGTACAGCAACCGAGGCACTTGAGCCCGCACCCAGGGGTCGCTGTCCGTCCACAGGCGAGCCAAGTGTATCTGTCGAGGGGTCAGCCCCCGCGCGCGTAACACCTGTTCACACGTGTGCCGAACTTCCTCGTCGGGATCGTGGAGTAAACGCGCCAGGTCTTCGCTCGGCGCCACGTCTTGGGCCGCGGCATCACCCACTGCTAACAGCAGTAACAAACGCACGGTGGCACTCGGTTCGCCGGGAGGCTCCAAGAGACGTCGCGATAATTTTGCCTGCAGTTGCAGCGCCGGTAAAGCAGCAAGACGGACGGCTTGTGCTCGTACTGTTTCCCTTTCATCGAGTAACCCCAGCTCCGCCAAATCGCGGCACCAGCGCCACCAGGCGCTCGCAGCCGTAGGCTGCCGATTAGTTTCATCCGCCGGAGACGGTGTAACTTCTGGTGTCAGTTTGGAATCATGAAGCACGACCCAATGGGCTAAGCGCAACGCGGCAGACCGGGCCAAACTTTGGTGCAAGGGCCGCGTCTGGAGCAAGAATTCAGCAACCCGCGGCGCCAGCTCCGAAGCGTTCCTACTCCAGGCTTCTGCCTGAGAGTCGGGCAAGGCTGTCGGTTGATTGTGCGGCGTTGGCTCACCGGTGTCATGGGCTGCAGACGTGTACCTGCAAACTGCCTCGAGCACAACCGCTTGCCCGACATCGCCCAGCGCGGGCCAATCTTGCGCCAGCCGAGACAATTTGCTTTGCCAGGCTTCCAGTTGCCGCGACTCCTTAAGCCAAAGCATAAGAAGTTCAGCCGCAGGTTCGATTTGCTCCTGGGTTTGGCGCGCAAGAAGCCAGCGTAGTGCCGGCCAGGCAGCGTTGCCCTGGCGCACGAGTCGGGCGGCGTGGTGAGCAGCCTCTTCTCCGTGAGTCCCTTGCCAGCACCACGCGTAATAATAGCTCGCAAGTTCACTGCGATACCACCATGCGCAGACCCCGCTCAGCACCAGGATCGCTCCAAGAATTATCCGATATTTCCTACGCCACATCCTCGTTTCCCTCTCTGCTGGCTTGCCCAGGCGCAAGACGAGTAGCTCAGGCCGTGAGGACAACCGCCCTGGAAGTTAACCAGGTTGCTCGCTATCATCAAGAGCAAACGCTCGGGCAGAGCTCGGATGACGATTGCCGAGCGTATTGTCCGCTTGTAAGATCACTCCATAGATTCCCGTCCAGCGCTGCTCAGCCCAAGCAGCCCTGCCTGAAGTGAACCTGCCGGAGAAATCCGCATGCGTCGCCGTTGGCTAACCGGTGCGATGATACTGTTGATGGGACTCGCATCGTCGGCAGAAGAACCAAGTACTCGACGTACCGAAGAACCGCCCCACTGGGCCTTCGTTGCACCGAAGCGACCTGCACTTCCGCGGGTGCAGCACACGGACTGGGCCAAGAACCCCATTGACTATTTCGTGCTCGAACGCTTGGAAGAACACGGACTGGTGCCGAATCCGCCCGCAGATAAGCTCACCTGGCTCCGCCGCATTACCTTCGACCTGACGGGATTACCTCCCACCATCGAAGAGCAAGAGACTTTTCTTCAGGACACTTCGCCGCTGGCCTGGGAGCGTGTGGTAGATCGTCTGTTGGCTTCGCCCCACTATGGGGAACGGGCCGCTCAATTCTGGCTCGACCTGGTGCGCTATGCCGAAACCGATGGCTTCCGTGCCGACGACCATCGTCCCGAAGCCTATCGCTACCGCGATTACGTCATTCGCGCTTTCAACGCCGACCTCCCCTATAATCG
>JANWVZ010000253.1 GCA_025056555.1 Gemmatales bacterium
CAACTTAAGAAGCCATTTCTCTACCAATGCCCTCTCGGCTGGCTGATCGGCGGCGCGATTATCGTTGGCCTCTTAATCATCAGGTCTTCAACGACCGACAACAGCAATCTCGACAACGATGGCATTACGTCGCCCCTCAATCCCCGTTCGATCAGTGTCCAAGACCAACTCACCGTGTATTCGAGCGCCTCACATGCACCAGCACCAGTCAGGTTGACAGCTGATGCCACCGCCTTCTGGGTCTCGCCAAGTCCTTGTGTTGCAGAGCCATTGCAGTCACCGACTGTCGTTGTTGGTGCGCAAGCGAACTCTGAATCCACAATCTGCGGCTGCATGGCACCTTCAACGGAGATTGATGACGTTAAATAGTTCTTAACCGGCGCGATGAAAACTTAACCGAGCCTGCTGACGCGCACCAAAGGAGAGTTCATTCATCATGGTCGATATTCAGTGTCCCAACTGTCTGAGGTTAATACCGGTAGATCGAAGTCTCCTCGGAACCCAAGTGAGATGTGGGATCTGCCAATTTGTTTTTCTGGCGGGTGTGCCAGCCATGGTCCATCCTGCTAGTACGCCCGGCTTCTATGATCCGCATTCCGGCAAGGCGGTGGCTTCCCTCGTGCTCGGATGCGTGGGCATGATCGCCTGGTGCGTACCCCTTCTCGGGTTCCCTGTCACGATTACGGGTCTCGTGCTCGGAATTAAAGGCCTTAGCTCGCGCCACTCGGGAATGGCAGTGGCGGGTACGACTCTCAGCGCAATCGGGCTGGCCTTGTCCGTTCTCAGCGCATTGATTGGCTTCATGGCAGCGCTGGAGGCTAGTCGCCCAATGTGACCCTAATTGGAAGTGCATGAGATGCAGGCAATAAAGAGTGATTGTAATCATCATAGTATGTGAGGTTAACCGCGCGTGTCCGTATAAGTTGGCAATTCTGGGGTTCACGGCCACTTGGTCGAGGGCCAATATCAGACGTAGGACCGCCGTTCTTCGAGTTTGGTGGTACGACCCGACGGCCTGGTCTTGCTGGCAACATGCGACTGGGCACGAGGTGGTCGAGCCTAGCTTCTCTATATATGTGAACAGGTATACCGTCGACAGAGCGGTGAGGATTTCACCCAGACCAGATGTCTAATGGTACGGACAGGCTGAGGCAACATCTCCGCAACGTCGGCAATCTCAGGCATGGCTGGTATTGCCAGCCCGACAGCAACGGAGCTTGGCGAAAGTTATGTCGATGAAAGAGGAAGCCCTGTGGTTTGTGATACGAAACGGCATCCAATGCGGCCCGTTTACTCAGGAGCAACTCCGCGATCTCCTCCGATATGGGCAATTAAGCCCCTTGGACGCAGTATGGACCAGGGGCATGCGCGACTGCGTGCCTCTTTCTCGTGTGCCAGAGTTGCTTTCGTTTTACCACGGCCCCGATACAGCCGTGCCGGTAATTCCGAAGGTGGGACTGCCGGTTGTCCCGACGACGTCAAGTTGCTATGCAACGTTCTCAGAAGCAGCGGATGTTCGTCAGAATGTGCGGTGGCAGGAAATCAAGCACCTGGCGTCCGTACATCGCAATTTCGTTCGGTGGTTTTATTCAATGACTGTCGGGCTGTTGGCTCTAATTGTTAGCTTAGGCGTGCTGATGGCGGAAGGATGGCTTTTGATGGTAATCGTAATAGCGTCGTGCATTTTTTACGTAGTTTTGTTGTGGTTTACGCTTGAACTCATGCAGAGTTTAGGAGTTAACATAGTTCTGTCTGCCCTCATCGCCGTGGTAGGCCTACCTATGTTCAGCTTGTGTACCTACGCAAGCTGCGGAGCCCCGCTCGGGCAAATTGTCGGCCTGCTGCCATTTGTTTTTATTAATAGGTTGGCCGTTCGTCGCCTTCGCGCTGCCGGGTTACAGGTCAAGTTCTGGGGTGTAAGTTCGATTCCTGGCTAGCCTCGGACGCTGTTTCCGCGCCAGCAGCTCGGAGGCGCAGTCATTGCCCGTCGCACCCTGTCGCCGAGTGGTCAACATGTTGCGGCTGAGGTGGTTCGTTGTGAGTTATTCTTGCAGTCACCGCCACAATTGCTCGATCGCTCCTATTCCTGGAGGCGAGGCATCCAGGTGTCGCAGCAACACCTTTGCTTGGCGGCGCCTGCCCGGCAGGCTCGGCCTCACGTCGCCCGTGCGATAGGTCGATGGGCTGGGCAACATTTGCAAGTGGTGGTCCGAGGTCGTGACTGCTGCTTGTCGGCCTCTCTGCATTCCCCGCATGCCAATCTTTAGCTCCGAGTTCAGTCGAACCTCCTCCCCGGACCAGCGCCGCTTCCTGGTCCCGCAGAGTCAGTATCAAGGCCCGGATGCGCCACAGGTTCTCCGATCGTCTCGGATCCCTAGCGGCGAGCCCCGAACGCAGTCGGCACGAGACTCCGTTGTGGCGATGCACGCCGGCACCCAACGTACGCCGGTTCGTCCATGCCCGATAATTCTCAGTGGGCCAGGCCAAGGCCGTGCCGAAACTACAGCCACTCCGAAGGAAGCCGGAGTTGCGCGACAACCGAGGGGTGAACCAGTGCCAAGGCAAGCCCCAAGCCCCTTTGTCGGCTGCGATCCTGCCGGTCCGACCGCGCCCGTCAGGCCCTCGCCACCCTAGCGTCGGCGCCGGCGCTTGACGGTTCTGGTACTCGTGAACAAGACAGGCAAGGTAGTGTTCCAGGCGAGGCCTTCGTAAAGCAACAACAGGAGAAGGCCTGGCAGGCGTGGCTCCACGCTGGTTTCGCGCGGCACTCCCTCCAACACCTCTTGGTGCCCGCCAAGAGAATGATGGCCAATGCCCTCCCTCGTTCGACATTTAGAACTACCTGGTTTTGCATCTTCCATCCTGGTACATCACATCTGTTTCGTGCAGCCCAACTCCACTACCTCCTAAGCACTTAAGCGTTTTCCTGGGCGAAGCGCCCTCCTCACGGCAGCCGTTCGTCCTTATCCCCTTTTTCTCACAGTATCCCATCTGAAAATCGAATGGCCACCTAAACGCTGCCTGACATTTTGGCCCGATCTTCGCTTTGTGTCCCCCCGAGTATCGCATGAGACGCACCATCGTGCCCGGCAACGGGCTGGTGTGGAATTCTGCACATCGATGGCTTCATATCGGACAATTATATCTGACGGTAATACAGCCAATGGAAACATTACACCGCGTTCGCCATCTCCCACCTGTCGGGCCATTTCATTCGACTCAGGCAACCGATCCACCCGCACCTCTCCGGCTCTCTCGGGCCTTAATCTCCCCTTGTTGCCACATCTCATCAGACGACGACAAGTCTATGAATGGGCGGTTCAGCGCTGTCGCATGTTTAACTTGTCTGACGTCGGGGCATCTTATCCAGCAAAAAATGTTCTGGGATGACAAGAAAATGTTACTGCGCGGTTTCAATCTCCTCCATGTCGGGGCATCTCATCTGACCGGGCGCCCGCTGCCCAGGTGAATTAATAGCGGCGGGGGTTTCAATCCCCTCCATGTCGGGCATCTGATCTTACTGCTTACCCACCCGCCGGTGCCTTGTGCCCGGAGCTTTGTTTTCAATCCCCTCTAT
>JANWVZ010000254.1 GCA_025056555.1 Gemmatales bacterium
GGGCCACCTCCGCCTGGCTCAGGCCTTGGGCCAAAAGGCGCATGCCCTGCTGCCGCCGGTGTTCCATGCCTTCGAGATCCCGCTTGATCTGGGTGTTCATGCGGGAGGATTATGTTACTTATTTATGCGAATGTCAATAGGCGCGGGCTTTCGTCGTATTTGCACGAGTCAATTGCAAGCAGCCACAGGCCCCGGACAGGCTCTGCAACATAACTCAGCGAGTGCGCATCCAAGTCAATTGCCTCGCTGTAGCCGAACCGCTTGTAGAGCGCGCGGAACTGCGCCGGGCTGATGCTTGCCACGGGCCGGTTCGTGTCGCCGACGTACTCGACGGCTTCGGGGTTGTTGATGTCGTGATTGCCCGGCACAACAAACACGCGGATGCCGCGTCGCTCGAGCCAGGCCAGATGCCGCACCATGCGCCGGTGATTAACAAGCTCGCCGTCCTTGGTTAGGTCGCCGACAATGAGGGCAAACTGCACTTGTTCCTCGGCCACCATGTTCAGAGCCGCATCGAGGATGGCCTCGCTTTCGCGGAGCAGCTTCGGGTCTTGGTCGAGATATTTCTCAAACGCGGCGCCTGCGTGCCCGAGGCGCACGTTGTGCAGGTGCGGGTCGGCGATGACCGCAAACCGGACCGGGCGGCACTGGGCGAGCGACCGTTCAGCGGCACTACATGCTGGGAGTGTTGCAAGGCTCGTCAGCACGAGCAGTGTCAGCACACAACGCGCGTTGCGGTTCCCGGATAGCCTGCCAATCCGGATTAGCCGTAGGCCGCAAGTTGCCTCTTCCGCTGTTCGGTCTCCATGTGGAGTTCCAAGGATTGGGCACGTGCCCTCGCGTGCATGCATGAGATGCTTTTATCACAGTCGGGGCACAAACGTTAATCGAAAAAGTTCAGGGGGCAGGCCGACCGCTGAAAACCTGATTCCTGCGCGGGCCGACCTTTCTTCATCGGAGTCTGTATACGGCTTTCTCTCGTGGAGGTGGCGATGCTACCAGCTCCTTGTCACAAACTTGCAGGTCGTGTATTCCAAAGCCTCGTTGTTCCGGTTTAGCGGTGCTGTGCACAAGCTTGCTCGGAAACGTTTCTCCAATACATACGCAAGTTTTTACCGCACAAACCCGTGCTACCACAGTTGGCCGCCAGGCTGCGTGCTGCTGAACTAAAACAGGATTGAAGCGTTTCTGACTCTCCTTCTGGCATTGCGGCAAGCCTCTGGGATAAACTAAGTGCATGATTGCACGAGCCTGTGCGAGCTGGCCCGCAGATGGAGCAGCTATTGGTCGAGTGGTTCCCGAGTAAGTTGTAACGGTGCTTGGGCGTACAGTTACGGGCGAGGCGGTGCCCCAGGTGTTGTACGACGGGCAGTCTTGGAGCGTGGCAGACAGACCGCGCCAACCAGACGTGGCCGCAAGTTAGGCCCCTTACAATTTGGTGCACGAAGCATTACCGAAAGGCCTGACCTGCTCGAGCCACAAACTGGGGGGTCTCACCACATTTACTTTTCAGCGAACTGATGCAAGCTATGAACCTTCCCAAAATCATCTGGCCGCGTATAAACCGTGGCCGTCCGCATAAGAACGCGAATTGAGTGTCGCCACGCGGTAGACCTCTCCGCGCTGTGCAGACCTGCGATATGGAATGACGCGCCCGGGCACCGGATGAAAAAGTGTGTGCAGACGCTTCAGGTACCGAAATAGCAGCATACCGGCGGTTGGCCCACTTTCTGTTGGGGGGTCATGCGACAAGCCCCCAACCGCGGGTTTAATACCCCTGCAAACATAGTGTGTGGGTTCGATCTTCGCCTGGATTCGAGGCACAGTCCATCAAAGATGATATACGTACTTGCGCATTTGCCCAGTTCTTAGCCGCGAAATCCAAGGGTAATAAAGCCCCGCGCGTGAAATTGACCAGGCTTCTATTCCAATCCGCAAAGTCTGCGTCGGGGCGACTCACTATTGGGACTCGCAATAGTGAGCAACATTTCCACATAAACACCGAGTTCTAACCCCTACCCATTCTCGGCATGTCCCGCTGCCCTGCCGTGACACGATTCGACGGTTTTACGTCTGCGGCAAGCCACTGGAACTGGTTACGGCTGTCGGCACGTTCGGCCTCCGGCTGAAGTTTGGTCCCAATGTAGTCGCCTGAAAATCGTTACGAAACTGGACAAGAGTCAACAAGTCTGATTCAAAGCCGCTCCCAATTCCGCCAAGAGTCAGTCCGGTGGGGGCTCTCGTAAAACCGGGCTTGGAACCTGGGTGCCTACCTTCCGGTTATCTCGAGGATGCACGTCTTCTTCTATACAAGCCTTATCAGCAGATACAGGACCGCGTTTATTAGAAGCATCGTTGTCCAAAACCGGTCGAAGACAAATTTATGCGCCACGGCGAAATCCGTTAGAACGTCGAGGGTGGTGAAGACAGCGACGATCATAAAGAGCGTTGAATACTCACGCCTGACAACTGCTTTGATTGAACATGGCAGGGACGGTGGTTGCCACAGCCGTAATCGCGGAACAAAAATCGGTACCCGCCGGGCGTAATCCCTGTAGGCGTCCCCGAACTTTGCCAAAAGAAATTTTTCTTCAGCCATGATGATGCGCTCGTAATAGAGCCAAAACGCCAACGCATATATGAACGAAACCCACCACAGGCGTAAGAACATACTGAATCCGGCTCCTACGAGGAAATTGCCGAAATACAATGGGTTGCGCGTAATCGAGTACATTCCTGTTGTATTCAAGGATTTTGCCTCCTGAGACTTTGTGTTTCTGCCGGAGGTTCCATTGGGCACATGGGCTACGGTCACGCAACGAACGGCCAACCCGGTTAACGATATAAGGAAGCAGACCAATTCCCACGCCAGATCATCCAAGTGAGACCCGTTAGGGTACGAGAACTGTCCTAGCGCCGGCACAAGCACAGTGAGGAAAAGCAGCGGAAGATAACTCCGCCATCTGAATAACAGGTTTCCCGACCTGGCTAGTTTTTCAGCCAAAAGCATGGGTTGAACATTAGCAATTTGAGGCAATATGTCCACGCAATCCCGCTGGACGCAGGTGATTTGACCAGTGTCCAAGCATTCCTGTCACGAGCCAGGACGCGCGGCATATGCCCGCATAGTAAAGCAAGGATGTTATCTGGTCGGCTTTCGCAACAAAAAGGGTTCTATTGACTCTCGTATAAATAGGTAACACAGGGTTACAAAGGGAGTTCCGCTTGCTGCCAGAAGGCCCGAATCAAACGCTGGCGCCGCTGGCTGCGCCGCAACTGGCGCCGGGCCTCCCGGCTCAGATGCGGGAGGTCTCGGGGACAGAAGTTGGCCAGGGCATGCCCTTTGAGAGGACCCCAGATGGATTCGGCCGGATTGAGTTCCGGCGCGTAGGCCGGCAGCTGCGCCAGCACCACCTCTCCCGCCAAGCCTTCCACATAAGCGCGCACGCGCCGACTCCGATGCACCGCCAGCCCATCCCAGATGACCAACAGCCGACCGCCCACCTGCCGGCGCAGATGACCCAAAAAGTCCACCGCCTGCCCCGCCTTGATGCT
>JANWVZ010000255.1 GCA_025056555.1 Gemmatales bacterium
GTGTCCATAGTACCAAACAGCACCTCGCCCGCCTCGGCTGCACGCCGATATTGCGGATACTGGTCCAATAACCATCGAATTTTCGGTCCCGAAAAATAAGTGGCCAAAGGTAATCCTGTCTGTGCACGAAAGCGATCCGGACCCGCCGCGGCCGATAATTCGCGGACTATTGGCTCAGTACGCGTATCCTGCCAGACAATCGCCGGGGCAATTGGCTCACCCGTATCACGCCGCCACAAAACTGTGGTTTCCCGTTGGTTCGTGATTCCAAAAGCGGCTAAGTCGCGAACGGTGGCTCCCGCCGATTGTAACGCTTGTGTGACTACTTCACGAGTGTTTTGCCAGATTTCCACCGCGTCATGTTCGACCCAACCTGGTTGCGGAAAAATTTGCCGATGTTCTCGCTGCGCCCAGGCCACGAATCGGCCCGCATGATCAACCAACACACAACGGGTGCTCGTCGTCCCCTGATCAATAGCAGCGATATATTTCGGCATGTTCATCTCACGTCAATGGTGTTGAGCACTGAACAACGTCTTTTTATGTAAACTAAAAGCGGGAGTAAGGCTATGGAGACGGAAGGGAAGACTTCGCCTAGGCGGGAGGTACACTTAGCGGTGCACCTGTCAGTCGCTATCGCAGTAAATCGGCGATTTGTTCCTGATGGAAACGACGAAGGAGATGCTCGAGCACAGCGGCCCGGTCCTTGAGCTGGCCACTGCGCAATAATTGAGCCGTTTCCGCAAGCAAGTCGGCTAATTTGTTCAAGCCCTGAGTGCGCCGTTCCGCGAGCGCCGCATCTTCGGCTCCCTGAAAGAGCTGCCGAAGCAGCGTCGGCGGCGTTACGTACCAGTTATTGCCCAAGCGGACAACGCTGACAGTTTCTTCCTCGCCGCGACCCCGATGGGAACATTTGACCCGAGCGCGGACGCGCGCCGACTGGCCAGGCGGTTCCACATCGAGAATCTGCAGCGTGTAATCGCTGGGCACATTCAAATACGGACTGAAGGGGTGTTGAGATGCCGCTTGTGGATTTGAGGCGCCACTTTTCTCCGCCCATTCGCGCAAGGCCAACTCCAATTGCACACTGGCAGATTGCGCACGGAGCCAAGCGTCTATCAACCCAGGCGGAACCAGAGGCTTCGGCTCCTTAGGATGAGCGAGCATCTCGGCTACGACCTTCCACTCGGCCGCTTCCAGGGCCTTTTTCAGCTCCTGTAGCGCACCTTCCGGAGTGCTCCGCGAAGCCGAGGCCTGCGCCCAAACCACAGTCCCGAGCAGCAGGGTTGTCCCACAAATTGCACCGACTATGTACCCAATTTTTCCAGATAGCCGCATGAGATTCTCCCGAGATTTTCGAGAATTTTGCACTGTGGCAAGCCTGGACTGGTTCATTCTACTTCAAGTAACTGACGCCTGGGCCAACCTTTTCTCACTCGGCGGGTCGCACGATTGTCGAAACCCGCTATTTTATGCTCGTTTCACGAAACTAACGCAAAAGGTCGCTCTGAACTCCGCCATCTGGGCCATAAAGTTTGGCGGAAGGCATAGAGACCCATGCCGTTGGAGTCACGTGGCACAGAAGGCTTGGCGAAGTGCAGCTAAGGCTTCGGGACCGTGACGAGCATCCACAACCACTTCGATGCGAATTTCGCTGGTGCTAATCATAGCGATGTTGATGCCGCGAGACGCCAGCGCACCGAACATACGCCGGGCTACACCCGTGTGCGTGCGTACCCCGACGCCCGTCACGCTGACGACGGCAATTTCGGGTTCCAAGAGCAGCTGGGCCTGCGGCCAATGTGTCCTGGCTAGACTTTGTGCTATTTCCCAAGCCCGACGAACGTCGGCGCGCGGCACGCTGAAGGAAACTTCGGCGCGCGCGGTGCCGTTGCGGAGGCTATGCACTATCAAGTCTACGTTGATGCCCGCCTGGGCAATGGCCGCGAACAATTCGGAAAGCACTCGGGTTTGGCTGGGCAATTCTAACAGGGTAACGCGGCCTTGAGATTCATCGAGTGTGATGTCGCTGACCACAATATCTTCCATAGCCTCCAAGCGCCCTGTTACAGGCAATTCGGAAGCGAGTAACTCTCGGGGATCCGCATGCCCATCGCCCCCGGTGAGGGCACGACTGGGTAAGTCGCGGCGCGGCAGGTGTAAGCCGAAGGCCTGATGCACCGCCCGTAACGCCCGCGGTCCGTCGGCTTTGTCCACCAGGGCGGAGATTTTGATATCGCCCGTGGTCACAGCTTTCACCTGAATGTCTGCATCGGCCAAGGCGCGGAAAAATCGCTCGGCCACACCTGTATGAGTGCGCATGCCCGCCCCGACAATGGAAACCTTACTCACGTTATCCTCATAACGCACCTCGGCGCCGAATTCATCGGCCAGTCGGCGAATCACTGCGAGCGTGGCCGGCAGTTCATTGCGCAACACCGTGAAACCCACCTCGGCCCGACCTGCGACGCCCAGGTTCTGGCAAATCATATCCACGGCAATGTTGCTGTCGGCAATCGCGGAGAATATGCGATGACTCACTCCAGGCACGTCAGGAACGCCGACGATGCTGACGCGAGCTTCCTCTTTGGCAATAGCAGCACCACACACGGGTACCTGGGTCATCCAATCCGTTTCGGGCATGATCCACGTGCCTTCCACATCACTGAACGAACTACGCACCATCACGGGAACGTTGAATTTCTTGGCGAACTCGATACTTCGTGAATGCATTACCCCCGCGCCCAGGCTCGCCAACTCCAACATTTCGTCATAGCTGATTGCGGCGATTTTCTGAGCTTCAGGCACAATGCGAGGGTCGGTCGTATAGACACCATCCACGTCGGTATAAATTTCACAGTCCACTTCACGGAAAGGACTGGCGGGGTCATGCTTCATGACCGCGGCCAACGCCACCGCTGTCGTGTCCGAACCTCCGCGGCCCAGCGTGGTGATGTTGTAGTTCTCGTCCACCCCTTGGAACCCAGCCACGATCACGATTTGCCCATCGTTTAGCGCTTGCAAGATGCGTTGCGTCGAAATGTTTTTGATTCGCGCTTTGGTATGAAAACTGTCGGTAACAATGCCAATCTGTGCCCCCGTGAAGCTGATCGCTGGGTAGCCTAGTGCCTGAATGGCCATCGCCATCAGCGCGATCGAGATTTGCTCTCCCGTAGAAAGAAGCATGTCCATTTCGCGGCTGGGGGGATTGTCAGTAATTTCCTTGGCCAAGGCAATGAGTTCGTCGGTGGTGTCGCCTCGGGCGCTGACCACGACGATGACCCGATTGCCCTGTTGTTGTGCTCGAATGGCGCGACGGGCCGCCGCCATGATGCGTTCGGCCGTGGCTACACTGGTGCCTCCGAATTTCTGCACGACCAGTCGCAAAGTTGCGGTCCTCCCATTCCCGGTCTGTTTCCGAGTATCCTGTTCCGTCCCGATACCGCTTCCTACATAGCATCCGCTCAGAAACAGACCCCAAACCTTCCGAAGCGAGGAAAATGTTCGGCACGTTATTCTAGTCTAGAGCACGGTCGCCGGAAGCAAGCAGGC
>JANWVZ010000256.1 GCA_025056555.1 Gemmatales bacterium
GGCCCATTGGGGAGCTTATGTTGGTAAGCGCTGCCTGCTCAATGAGTTCCTGGCACAAGATGCAGCCAATGGTGATACCTTGGCAGCTAACCAGAGCCACAATCTTACTCCTCGGCGGCTTTGGATGAAAACCGTACTGCGCTACGCCACGGTGGGCTTGGCCAGCACGCTGTTGGGATTGGATCGGGTCCTGGGACAATCCGTTCCTTGCACCATGCCTACCGTATTGTTGCTCGCTGCTCCGACGGAGGAATGTTCCCCAAACCTGAGCGAAGCTTTCCGCAATGCCTTGCTGGCTTTACAGACTCATGGCAGCAGTTTTGCCGATTCCCTTTGCGCTCAGCGAAGCGGAAGCTGTGGCCAGAGGCGTTGCCGACGTATCGCCGCTCGCAATCCCGAGGACGTACGCCCAGATATTCGTCAAGTGATCGGCCATCAAGGCCAGCGCCTCTGGTGTGTCCGTTGCTTCGGTAAAGTGCGGATCATTTGTGGCTGTGTATAAGAACATGGTCGAGCTAATGCTCACGGTGGCCACCAAACTGCTCCCGTAGTGCCGATAGTAACTTCTCGCCATAGGAATTGCCGCGCCGCGAACGGAAACGTGCGAACAACGACTCGCAAATAGCCGGGATAGATACGCCGAGATTTACAGCAGTCTGCACCGTCCACCGGCCTTCGCCTGAATCGGGTACCTGTCCCGTGAAAGCCGTCAATTCCGGATCGCGGCTAGTAGCCGCAGCGGCCAAATCGAGCAACCACGAACTTACCACACTGCCACGCCGCCAAAGCTCCAGAATCGCGGGAATGTCAAACTCGTAACGCCAATCGCGATCCGGCTGTCGCTGGCCGGCGGCGCGTAGTAAATCCACCCCTTCAGCATAGGCCTGCATCAGGGCGTATTCGATACCATTGTGGATCATCTTTACAAAGTGTCCCGACCCCACAGGTCCGCAATGGTAATACCCGAACTCACACGCGCTCGGCTCTCCTGTTCGCCCGGGAGTGCGTGGAGCGGCCGACATCCCAGGTGCTAAATCGCGCAAAATCGGTTCCAAGCGTGCTACCGCCTGGGTTTCGCCTCCGACCATCAGACAATACCCGCGTTCCAGACCCCAGACCCCGCCGCTAACGCCCACGTCCACATACTCAATGCCAAAGCGCTTCAACTCATGCCAGCGGCGCAAATCGTCCTCGAAGTAGGTGTTGCCTCCGTCCACGAGCAAATCGCCCGCCTCGAGCAACAATCGCAATTCCTGAATGGTATCCTCGGTAATCTGTCCAGCAGGCAGCATGAGCCAGACCAACCGAGGCGGCGTGAGTCGCTGCATTAGGTCACGCAGATCGCGGGCCGCGACCGCTCCCTCGTTGGCTAATTGTTGGACGATTGCTGCATTGCGATCGTAAACCACGAGCCGATGCCCGCGTCGAAGCAGTCGTCGTGTCATATTAGCGCCCATTCGTCCCAGGCCGATCATTCCGAGTTCCATGTCTTACTCCTTTGCCAATGGGGTCGGGCCAGTGAATGATAGTAGATTGCAGAGTGATAAAACCTGCAGCCATTGGTGGTTGCCGGTCGGTATGCCCCAGCATGACCTTCGGAAAGCCGACTGGCCCGACGGAAAGTGAATATTACCTCACCGGCGCGACCCATTCTTGCGAAAATTCTCTGAGTTTATGAGCATTGAAAAAATCTGGCGCAAACCAGTTTCCTGGTGTTGACGCTCTCTTGCAAGCTGTGTGTAGCTATGGTACAATCAGTTCTAGACCTAATCTCGCTGAAAAGTCCGCATTATCACACTGCTCCTACATCCGATTTATACGGTTGCCGGGACTCGCATAGCGTACACTTGGGCAGAGAATCCGTGTGCTGGCTGCGCTCTCTTGCCGACTATTAGTATCGGCGCCGGAACAGAGATGGTCGTTCGGTGACTGGGCCGGACAGTGTGCCAGCCTGACAACAGCCCTGCCGAACAGCAACCTGGAGGCAGATTCATGCGCAAGTGGCTTCCCCGCTGGTGGTCTGGCAACCGCAACACAGACACCTCCGCTTCTCCGAAACGAAACCGCTCTCGGCCTAAGAAACGAGTATGGAACTTTCACCCCCACTTAGAGACCCTCGAGGAACGCTCCACGCCGTCCACCAGCATCCCGCTCAATCCGTTAACCTGGACGTCGCTGGGGCCTTTACCTACTCCCACCCTGGTTTTACCAACTAACACTTATGCAGGCCGCGTTAACGCGGTTGCTCCTCACCCCACGGACGGAAACACACTCTATGTCGGCACCCATGGTGGCGGAGTATGGAAAACTACCAACGGCGGCATTACTTGGACATTCCTGACCGGCGCCCCAGATATCCCCTCGCAGTTTATTGGTTCCATTGCTGTGGCGCGCAGTAATCCGAATGTCATTTATGCAGGCACAGGCACTGCTTTCTTTACAATAGATTCCTATCCTGGAGCAGGATTATTAGTTTCAACTGATGGTGGAGTAACTTGGTTTGTGAGTGACGGCGACGCTAATACTGACGGACTAGGCGGTACCGATACGGATTTACAAGATGGCCCATTTTACCGCCGCGCGATCACGGCCATCGCTGTTCACCCAAGCGACCCGAATACAGTTTACGCCGCAGTCAGTGAAATCGGCATGCAACACGGGCGCACTGATCCAGACAATGCGAAACGCTCCGGGATTTATAAATCCGTCGACGGTGGACGAAGTTGGGTGAACCTGACCCACGACAAAATCCAAGATACAGGGTCCGTACTCTCGGTTAATCAACTGTTCTCCGATGTTGAAATTGACCCCGCCAATCCCAATCGCGTCATCGCCGCGGTGGGAACGCCCTCCGGTTGGGACCTCAATGGCCTATGGGTCAGTAACGATGCCGGCGCGTCCTGGTCGCGCATGCTTTCCTTTCCCGCAGGAAAGTTTGAGCCTCGGGTTGGACGAATTCGCTTGGCGATTAGCCCTAACAACCCAGGCTATATGTATGCCGTGATCACAGATGCTGCCGTGCAACCAGATGGCGCCGTCTATCGCGTTCTGCGCAGTACCGATGGCGGTGCCAATTGGACGCCGCTCTCTCTTCCCACGGTACCTAATCCGCCCCCGATATTACATCGCCACGTGGACATTGCCGTACATCCCTTCAATCCGCTACAAGTGGTCGTGGCAGGTGGGCAAGGCCCCAATAGCATCATCATAAGTTTCAATGGAGGAAATAGTTGGTTTGATCTAAGTACGTCTCTAACCCCTGCCAATCTTCCTCACCCCGGCCATAATGCTCTCGCTTATGACGCTAACGGACGAATTATTGACGTTACTAATGGAGGCGTGTGGCGCTACTCCGGTAATTGGACTGCCATAAACGGTAATTTGAATATCGCTCAGGTAACTGGCGTTGCTGCCAACTGGTTCAATATAAATTCCTTGTTTGCAGGAACTAT
>JANWVZ010000257.1 GCA_025056555.1 Gemmatales bacterium
CCCGCTGCCAGACTGCCACGCAGGGTGCCGCTGATCTTACTCTGCCCCAAACGCGGACGATAACTGACCGGCACTTCGACGACACGCAACCCACGCCGCGCCGCAGCAATCTGCATTTCTACCGTCCAACCATAATTGCGATCGCGCAAACCGAGGCGCTGGAGACAATCCCGACGAATTGCCCGAAACGGCCCCAGATCGCTGACCGGTTGGTTCCATACCAAGCGTAACCAGGCGCTGGCGAGTGCGTTGCCGATCCGTTGTTGTAGAGTCAGGGCACCGCGCAGGCACCGGCCCCGAGTGCGACTGCCGATGACTAAGTCGGCCCGATCCTGAGCGATGGGTTGCACTAAACGCGGCATCTCCTGCGGATAGTCGCTGTAGTCGCCGTCGAGAAAGACTACGACATCGCAAGGATTTAGCTCCGCTAACCCGCGCTGACAGGCGGCGCCATAACCTCGCTCTGGTTCGTAAACGACCCGCGCCCCTGCTGCTCGCGCCACCGCCGAGGTGTTATCCGTGGAACCGTTGTCCACAACTACCACGTCATCCACACCCGCCGGCAGATCCCGCAAGACGTGCGGCAAGGCTAACTCCTCGTTCAGTGCGGGAATGATGACCCCGACTCGCAGTCCCAAGATGGGCATGGGAGTGGTTCCATTCCTGGGTTCGCTCGCTGACGCTAGCCTGGCGATTGATTGCTTTAGGCGGCTAGGATGACGTTACCATTAAGTGAGGACTGTCCAAGCAATAGTACAGGGGCGTAAATTAATCTTAGACGAAATCCCGCTTTTCGAGCGACCTAATTCCCGTGCCCTGGGCGAGAGTGGCGGAATTGGCAGACGCGCTGGACTTAGGATCCAGTCCCGTAAGGGGTGAGGGTTCGAGTCCCTCCTCTCGCATTAGCCTAATCGGGCGTGTTGGAAAGCCGCTTTGATGTTGCAGTTGGAGAAGTAGCTCTTCGTTCTTTTCACAGCAGGATTGGCCAACTCGCGTTAGTTTCGGAATATATAAGTTGGACAACGCTTTCCAGAAAGGAGCCTGCCATGCGCTACTCACCACAAGCGCGTTCTCTGCGAGTTCTTAGCCTGGGTAGAACCAAAGCAAGCAAGGTTACTTTGAAGAATCGAAATGTCGCCATGAGAGCGTTCCTCGGGGTAGCGGCCGCGTTTGTCGTGGCAGTGATCGCCTTCGGTAAGGGGCAAAAATCGCCGACTCTGACGGAACAATTACGACAACTGGCTACGGAGCTTCACCCTGCGGATTCGGAACCGGGGAAATTGTTACGCCAAGCTTGGCCTCGGTCGCTTCAGGAGCAGCTTCGTCGAGCTAATGCGCGGAGCACCGACCAATGGAAAAACATTCGCAGCCGAGACGACTGGGAAAGGTTTCGGCAGCAGAAGTTGCGAGCGCTACGTACTGCGTTGGCCATACCGCAAGAGTCGCCCAAACCGAGCCAGATTCGCGTCACTGGACAAGTTCGTGGCGCAGGCTACCGTGTGGAAAATCTTCTCTACGAAAGCCGACCCGGTTTGTGGGTGAGTGCCAATTTATACTGGCCCGAAAAACCGTCGCCACATCCGCCAGGCTTATTGCTGGTGCATAGTCATCACACGCCCAAATGGCACAGCGAACTACAGGATATGGGAATCCTCTGGGCGAAAGCGGGAGCGGTGGTGCTCGTGCCTGATTTACTGGGCCATGGGGAGCGCCGCATTCATCCGTTCGTGGACGAAAAGAGCTACCCCGAACCGTTTCGTCCAGGTCGGCAGGATTATTATTTCCGCTACAATTTAGGTCTGCAATTGTACTTGCTGGGCGAAACGCTTATGGGTTGGTTCGTGCACGATCTGCGTTGTGGTGTGAGCGTGCTGCTGGAGTATGCCCAGGCCGACCCGAAACGCCTCGGCATTCTCGGTTCTGTCGCAGGGGGAGGCGACGTGGCCGCAGTTACCGCAGCGGTGGACGAGCGCATCACAGCAGCCGTCGTTTTCAACTTTGGCGGTCCTGAACCCGAAGACCCCTACCCGTTGCCTCTAGGCGTCGAGGCTTCCTTCAACTACGCAGGGAGCGGCTCCTGGGAATCTACCCGCAACCTCATTTACTCGGCACGCGACGGATTCTTACCGTGGGTCATCGTGGCCAGCATTGCTCCGCGCGGACTGTGCTACGCACATGAGTTCAGTTGGGACAAAGAGCGTGATCCAGTCTGGGCACGCCTGCAACGGGTTTGGCGGTTTTACGATGCTGAGGCGCAACTGCGTTTCGCTCATGGAAAGGGCGTGCTTACGGGAAAGCCTCCCGAAAACACTCATTGCACACATATTGGCGCGGTACATCGGCAAGCGGGCGTTTATCAAGCCTTGCATGCCTGGTTCGGCCTGCCCATGCCGCATCAAGAAAATAACCTTCGGCACAGCGTTGATGAGCTGACTTGTTGGACGGCCGAAGCTCGCAATGCGCTGCGTCCTCTTTCCTGGGAACAATGGTTGCCCCAGTGGTATCAGCAACGCTTGGACATGTTGCGCACGAAACCTGAGGCACTGCGTCCTTACGACATCAAGGATGAATTCGAAAAATGGGCTGCCCAGTTTTACGCGGACTCCGAAGCCTGGTTCACAGCTGAGGAACGGCGACGTCAGAAGTTGGACGCAGTAGAAGCCGTGTGGTACGAGTTGGGCGGTGTGGAGAAGGTGCGGATTCCATGTCTCTGCTTGCTACCTGTGGCCACGAAGCCGCCTTATCCTTGCGTTGTAGCGTTGTGCTCGCAAGGCCAGGCGCGCTTTGTACGAGACCGTGCGGAGGGACTGGCGCGACTCTTAGAGCGAGGCATCGCGGTCTGCATGATCGAGCTACGCGACAGCGGCCAGCTAGCTACGAGCGGTCTCGGTCGCAATACCGCGAGCAATGCGCACGCCGCCAGTTCCTTGATGCTGGGCCTGAGCGTCGAACAGCTTCGTTGGTTCGATGTCCGAGCAGCGCTGTTCTGGCTCCGCCAGGATTTTGAGGTATCGGGCAGTGTAAAACGGCCTCCGCCGATCGACGCCAGGCGATTGGCGGTCTGGGCCGAGAACCTCGGGCCGACGAACGCGCCGCAAAGTAGTCTCGCAGTTCCTTGGGATGCGCCGAAACTGCCTCACATGGCCGACCCGAGTGCGGCGCGGATCGGCTTGTGGCTGGCAGTAACCGACGCTCGGCTGCGGGCGGTGTACTGCGCGGGCGACATAGCTCGTTATGCGCAAACCTTGGAATCCCCCTTCGTGTACCTACCGTTGGCCGCGGTTCCACCCAGCATCCTGGCGCGGCCTTGGCGCATTCAGCGATATGAAGGCCTGAGCAACACAAAAAGCGTACGACTTGCTGCCGGTGCCGATTCACCCGAGCTAGTAGCGCATGCTGTGACAGCCTTGTGCCTGGAG
>JANWVZ010000258.1 GCA_025056555.1 Gemmatales bacterium
TCCGCAGCTCGTGGCGAAGGAGCTGCCGCGGCTTCGTGGAGCGGGTCGAGAAGACCTCCTCATATCCGTGCACGCCTACGCATGGACAATTGCGGGAAGCTCGACTCTCGTTCTCGGTATCATAGCAGGAAATTTGCTCCTTTTGGAAGATTTGTCGAACCAGCGCAATCTGAGTGTAGGCTTGTTCGCATCGCTATTGGCCGCGGCGAACGTTTGGAGCTCTGTTCGACTGGGCATCCTTACGGGATACGAGCGAATTTTGACCGCCCAGATCTTATCGATGGTCCAGCCTGGTCTGGTCGCGATACTCGGTGCTCTGCATTTCTTCGTAGAAACTTCGTTGCCCCGGTTTGAAACGATTTTGGTAATCGCCGTGTGTGGTAGCCTGATCTCGACGGCGCTGGCAGTCCTGTCAACCCCCAAAAAGGCGTTCGGCCGTGGGCTTCTCCCAAATTCCTTGTATCGGATTGAGTATCGTAACTACATCAAATCCGGCTTGATCTTGACGATGCATCAATTTTTAGTGAATGCCATGACACAAGTCGATATCGTGATGCTCGGTATGTTGGTGTCGCCCCAGGAAGTGGCCATCTACCATGTAGCGGCGCGAGTGAGCGGCATCGTGCTGCTGGTGTTCGGGACTGCGAGCACGGCCATAGCGCCTACGGTCGCGCGTTATTGGGGAGCGCGGGACGTTTTGCAGTTCCGGCGAGTGTGGTGCACGGGAGGGTTGTTGGCTTTCGCTGCTGCAGGAGCTGTTGCAGCCGTGATCGCGGTTTGGAGCGAGGAGGTGCTTTTGGTCTTTGGTCACGAATTCATCGCGGCACGCACGACTCTCATGGTGCTTTTGTGCGGGTACGTCGTGCTCACCGCATTCGGGCTTTCCGACACTGCGCTTGCGATGACAGCTTGGGCGGGACGAGCAGTGCTGGCATTTGCTGGGGCTAACGTCGTGAACATCGTGGCGAACTTGGTGTTAATTCCGCCTCTCGGATCCGTAGGAGCTGCGATTTCCAGCGCGGCGGCATTCGCAACGTTGGCGCTTGTCCTCTGGGTGCAAGCGCGGCGGGCCTTCGGTTTCGGTGGGGATGTGTTTTCCGCGTTGAAAACGAGAGCCGGGCCTAGGAAGCATGAGAATCGCGAGCCTTTTTGAGCGTCCGGAGTATGTTTTCAGACCTCTACAGGTCGTAAGGCGTATCGCCGCCGAAATGAAGCGGCCGCGTGCACAAGAATTCGTCCGGCTGCCTTGGGGCGTGCTGCTGGAGTTCGTTGGTACCGACAGGTGGATCGGGCGTGCTTTGCGAACGGTCGGAATCGACGATTTGCCCCTGTGCGAGATGGTTTGGAGACTGGTGAGTCCTGGGGATTTCTGCGTCGACGTCGGCGCGAATGTGGGCCTGATCACGACGTTGATGGCGGTGCGCGTTGGACCGACGGGGCGCGTGCTGGCGTTCGAGCCTCATCCCGCAACGTTCGAGATCTTAGCACGCAACGTTGCAAGAATGACACGGTCCACATTGTCCGATTTGTATGGGACGGTCGAGCTGCGGCGGGCCGCCGTCGGAGAAGTGGCCGGGAAGGCTTTCGTCGTTGAAGCAGAGCCCTGGCAATGTAACACTGGATGCGTTCGCATCGTTGGCGAGGGCGCGCAGGGAACAAACAAAAAAGCCAACGACACGATGGTCGAGATGGTCTCCCTGGGCGACGTTCTGCGCGGGTACCCTGTTGTCGATTTATTGAAGATTGATGTGGAGGGTCACCAGAACGCTGTGATCAAAGGGGCGTGGGAGCATTTAAAGGAACATCGGATCAGACATATCGTTTACGAAATTTCGGAGCAGGCCGAACTAAGTGGAGAGGTGTTGGCGGATTTGCGAAAGCTCGGATATCGAGCCTGGATCATCGATCGAACGTTTTTCGGTCCGAAGCTGCGAGATGCAACGCCTGATGCTCCGATGGTCCGCGGGCATCCGACCAATCTGCTCGTAACGAGAGATCCCGGGGCGGCGGAGACCGCTGCGAAAGGTCGTGGATGGCGCTGCCTGGGTTGGAAAGTTTAGCGCGCTAAATTCTGAAAAAAGGACGGGAAGGTGGGGGTGCTCTGGACATGCGCTGGGTAATATTGGATCGACCGCATCTCGGAGGCACCACACAGTATATACGGCGCCTGAGACGGGCGTGTGGCGCATTGGACATCGATATCGTCACAGTTGGTTTCGAAAGGCCCGACGAATCTTCAGTCTCACCGTCGTTGGCGGCTGCCTGCGGATACATGCCGATTGCGTGCGGTGGAAGGCCACGAGATAAACGTGAGGCGTTGATTGCATGTCTCGGCAAGCTTGGAGCCGACGGAGTTATCATAAACATGTTGAGCAGCAACGAGGCTATGAATATGGTTCGTTTTTTGCCGGTCGAATACGCTAGGATTGGGGTCGTACACGTCAATTCTGTTGCAACGATCAATGCGGCGGTCGCACTCGCCCCTTACCTCGACGAGATCGTGGCGCCGAGCGTCCGGGTCGCACAAATGGTCCAACGCCGGTTGCGCGCAGAAAAATCAATTACGGTCATACCGCATGCGGTCGATAGGGAGTTTTTCCAGGTTCCGGTTTCTCCTTTTGGACGAAAGGAAGCGACAATAGCGTATATCGGCCGGTTGTCGCACTTGGATAAAGGTGTGTTGGACCTGCCTAAAATCGTCCGGTACGTGAAGGCCAAGCCGCTCAAACTCAAGATCGTGGGCGCCGGACCGGACGAGCAGGCGCTTCGCGCGCGACTATCGGCGGTCGACGCTGATGTGGAATGGCAAGGGCCGGTCTCCTGGGAGGAGCTTCCCGATATCTTGAGGGAAATCGACGTGGTCGTCGTTCCGTCGCGGCTGGAGGGATTTTGCTTTGTAGCGGCCGAAGCAATGGCAGCCGGACGTACGGTCGTAATGTCGCGTATTAAGGGGGTTGCAGATCAACTGATTAGACACGGAGAGAACGGGTTTTTATTTGACGTCGGCGATCTTCGGGCTGCGGCACGATGGATCGACGAAAGCGTGGCCGATAGGAGCCGGCTCGCAGCAATAGGTGAGGCCGCTAAGTTCGCGATGCGGAGCCTCTGTTCGATGGAGACGTTTGCAGAGGCTTATCGAGAGGTCATGGTGCGTGCGAAAATGCGTCGTCCGGAGAAAAGGCTCGTAGAGCCTCTGGAGAGCTGGGATCTGCCGAAAGGGCTGAGACCAGGCATTCGCGCATACCTTCCGGAGGCGGTGAAGCGGTACGCGCGGTTGTGGCGAGAACGGCTAGCGCGATGAGGGTAGCAGTTGCACAGCTCGGGGCGCGGATGCACTACGCCGTACCGCGGATCTTGCTCGAGGCCGGGCTGCTCGAGCGTTTCTTCACCGACAGCTATTCCGGGAACAA
>JANWVZ010000259.1 GCA_025056555.1 Gemmatales bacterium
TGCGGGTAGCGGCAGATCGGATGGTTTGCTGCAACAACCTTCGCCAGCTTGGAATCGCCCTTCACACCTATCACGATTCCTACGGCACGTTTCCCATGAGTCGCACGTTCCCGAACAACGTTGCGGTCTCGGGATTGAGCCGCCTCCTGCCGTTCATCGAACAGGACAACACTTACAAGCTGATTGACTACAGCGTCGGGTGGAGTCACCCCAACAACGCCGCGGCGGTGGCGGCCCAGGTCAAAGTCTTCCGCTGCCCCGCCGACAACGCCCCCGACCGTCCGCCGGGGATCGGCATCACCAACTACCGCGTCAACGAAGGGACCAGTCTGGTAATGTGGTATGGAGCGACTGACACCAATGGCGTAAACGTGGGGATGCCTGCTCCCAACGGCGTTTTCTTCTGCAACATGACGTTCAAGATTTCGGAAATCCGGGACGGCACCAGCAACACGGCCGCTCTGAGCGAACACCTGATCGGCGACTTCAGCCAATCCGTCGCCACCGAGAGGGGCGACACCTTCCGACCGGGAACTTATCCATCCACGCCGGACGAGGCCATGCGCGATTGTGCGGCCATCGACATCAACGACCTAAGCAAACAGGGGTATTCCAACGTCGGTGGTCCGTGGTTGTATGGCTACCATTCCACGACCAGTTATTGGCACAGCGCACCGCCGAACACACGCTCTTGCATGTTTCCGCCGTCGCGGATCATGACCACGGCCAACAGCAACCATCCCAACCTGGTGAACGTCTGCCTATGCGATGGTTCTGTCCGAGCCGTCATGAACAACATTCATCTCGAAGTCTGGCGCGCTATGGGAACCCGCAATGGCGGCGAGGCGTATGACCAGGATTGGTGAAACTCCCGTCCTTGCGGAACGACAGGGGGCAGGTTCCAGGAACGGCCCAGAAACCTAGGGCGTTTCTGGAACTTGTCTCTGTCGTTCGTTTCCACCATGAAGTGATTGTCATCCTCGTAAGATGCTGACCTGGAGGACCCGAAGATGTGCCGCCTTTATCGTTGGCGAATCGTGGCTGTGCCCTGTCTGGTTACAGCCTTCAGCTTGGTGGGTTTGGCAACTCAGGCAGACGAAGCTCCCCTCGTGCCGGTGACGCGGGAGGAAATGAAGAAAGTCCTGGAGCAGTCCAAGAAGGCCAAGCCGAGGTTGCCTCTGCCGGCAGCAGATGGCCAGGACTCAACCAACCCAGGCAACCGTCCTGTGGTCAACAACGGCCGCATGCGACAGTTGTACCTGCCGCCGGAGCTTCGGGGAGCGGACTTTTTCCGCGGACCCGATCCCGCCATGACCCTGACAGGTACCTTTAAAACCGA
The DNA here is from genome assembly GCA_025056555.1 of Gemmatales bacterium. Classification (GTDB taxonomy): domain Bacteria; phylum Planctomycetota; class Planctomycetia; order Gemmatales; family HRBIN36; genus HRBIN36. The sequence continues at coordinate 1,340 of JANWVZ010000259.1, forward strand.
GTTGTTCTGGATCGTGTCCCGGGCGAATAACTGCATTTATTGCCTGGGTCATCAGGAGATTAAACTGGCCAGCTCGGGATTGAGCGAGGATCAGATCGCCGCTCTGGACCTGAATTGGTCGCAATTCAGCCCAGCGGAACAGGCGGCATTTGCTTTCACTCGGCAAATTACGTTAGCGCCGCACACCGTCAACGATGACTCGATTGCTGAGTTGAAGAAGCATTTCAGCGAATCCCAGGTGTTGGAAATCCTCTTTACGGTGGCCAATAACAATGCGACGAACCGTTGGACCGGCGGATTGGCGATTCCCCAAGAAGAGAACGGCTCGGCTCTACTGCGGGCCGTCGGCCAAGGGGCGACGCTGAGGAACTTTTCCACATTCTTGACCCCGACCTCCGAGCAGTTCGCGGGCAGACCCAGCAAGGTGGCTCCCCTCGGCAGCGTGGAACCTCAGCAACAAAGCGCACCCGCCTGCTTGCCGCCCCGTCCCGATTCGCCGTCCCGGGAAGAGATCGAAACAGCCCTAACCGCCTGTCGCAAACGCCCACCGCGCTTGACGCTCGTTGAGGAAGCTAAAGCACGGGAATTGTTGCCCGATGACTGGCCCAAGGGACCTTTGCCACAGTACGTTCGGCTGCTAGCTCATTTCCCGAAAGCCGGTCCGGCACGAGTAATATCCTTACGCGCTGCTGCGGAGAAGGGTGCCTTGTCCCCGCGGCTAAAAGCCCAGATCGCCTGGATTGCTGCTCGTGAAGACCGTGCCTGGTATGCCCTCGGCCATGCCAAAGCACGTCTTAAAACCTTGGGCCTGGACGAGCAGGAAATTCACACCTTCGATAAGGATTCTACCAAGCTCTCTCCGGCCGAACGCTCCGCCTTTGCCCTCGTTCGCAAACTGGCCCTATCGCCTGCCCTTGTGACCGATTCAGACGTCGCCGAACTGCGGACCCACTTCAAGGATCAGGAGGTCGCTGAACTTATCTATCACGTTTGCAATGCAGCGTTTTTCAACCGGCTGACGGAGGCTGCCGGATTGCAGTTGGAGGATACCGAGTAAAGCACCTGGGGGCGGAGTTCGTTTGTGATTCCTGCGCGGTCTTCAAAGGCGCGGGGCGGGGATTTTGTCGCTCTATTTAAGCGGAGACGGGATTCATGGACTTCATCGCAAGAGTGTGTCGGTTCGGCTTGCCTGTGCTAGTGCTGGTGGGCGGATCGCTGCTGTCCTGTCGTCCCGGCCCGGCCACGGCCGACCCGGATCAGGCCCGCGAGGCCTTGCAAAAGACCCTGGAAGCCTGGCAACAGGGAAACCTTCCGGATTCTCTGAAAAACGCCAATCCTCCGGTGATCATTACGGAACCGCAATGGTCCCAGGGAAAACGCTTGATTAAATACGAGCTGATAAACTCAGGCGAACCATGCGGCCATGATTGGAAGATTGCGGTTCGGCTCTGGCTTCGCGCTCCGGACGGCAGCATTGCCCAGGAAAGCGGGATTTACGTAATCGGCACCCATCCGAGAATTGTCATCGTCCGCAGCGAGGATCCCTGAACTGAGTGCTTGCACCTGAAGAGGACTGGAGACTGGACAATGGTGGTCGAGGTACTGTTCCGGTGCAACTGCCATTCACCTGCGGTGGCGGGCCGGAACACAGGAAGTTCATCCGAAGTAGGCCCGGGAGTGTCGCCTTGAGAGTGAGATGCTTATCGAAGCCGACGGCTCAGCCAAGCTCAAACAGCCTATTCCTTCGCCTGCTATAAAAGGTGAGGTCGATCACCTGCCTAACGGCGACCGGTGAGCTCAGAACTCCCGAAGCCACTGTCGCGAGTTGAGTCAGGAGGAAGGCTGGGAACGGCATTGCAGGGTTGCCCAGTAGCTGAACGATTCATCAACAAAGACCAAATACCCCAGACGAAACCCAAGGACAGAACAACGGTGGCCATTATTCCTACGACCCTGGAGACTCCCCTTCGCTCAATAAGTCGGGCCACCAGAAAGTCAGGAAACCGCAGTCCGGCACTGCGTTCCGGGTCGTCTCGGATC
>JANWVZ010000025.1 GCA_025056555.1 Gemmatales bacterium
CGGATTCAACTTGAGCAGAAGTTCCAGGCGAGTGGCACATTCGTGGAACTGTTCTTCCTCGTAGAACAACACGGCGCGATACAAGGCGGCTCGCTGGACAAATTCGGGGGGTTGTTTGAGCCAAGATTCCAAACGCGCCCGTTGCTCCGGGTCGTTGCCGAAACTGGCTGGGTTCTGCAACATCTTAGTCGCCTGTTCGCGAAAAGTCTGGTAGCCGCTGAGCACCTGGTCGTAATGTAAGGCAGCCTCAGCACGGTCGCCCAGTTCCTGGTGCGCTCGCGCCAGCAGGTAACGCGCGTGCAGGCCGAAGTCCGGATGCGTGAACGGGGCCAGCTCCGCCAATGCTTTCCCCGCACCAGCAGGATCGCCGAGCAACAACCGGGCTTGACCCTCATAGTACCGAGCCGCCAACCGATAAGGCGTCTTGGCCAGGTTGGGGTCATGACTAAACGGCTCGACCGCGGTCAGGGCTTCCTTGGGACGGTTGGTGTGTAACAGCATCTCGGCCCAATCGCAGCGGGCACGGGCCAGCCAATCGCGCCAGGGCGCTTGGGGGTCTTTCTCAGCTTGAGCGAAACGCTGCGCGAAGGCGCCAACCGCCGATTCAAAATGTTTCGCCGCCTGCTCAAAGCGTGCCTGAGCCTCCCGCTGCAGATGAGCCGACTGGTCGGGCGGTTTACCGTAGGATTCGCGCAGGGCCTGCCAACCGAGTCCACGCTGGGCCCAGCCCGCATAATAAACGGCAAAGGGTCGAAACGGGAAATCTGCCTGACCGAGAACGGGATTGAGTAACTCAACGGCAGTCTTGTAATCGCGGCTCGGCCCTTCGAGCAAGGCCACGGCCCAACCGTAGCGGGCCAGGTTAGCCTGCGGGTGATTGGGGAACTTTTGCAGGAATTCACGGTAACGCGCGATAGCTGCCTCGTACTGTTTTTCGTTCAAGGCACGATGAGCGGACTCGAGGAGCATCTGGGCCTGTTGTTCGGGGGAAACCTGAGCCACCATTTCGGAACAACTAATCCACGCCAAGGCCAGAGCCAGAGCTAATAAACGGCTCAATAGGCGCAAACTGGTGAGTTGTGCGACGTTCATGCTGCGTACCTCCCTTACTCAAAAAGCGAACGGAGGTCGGCTTAGACAGGAATTCATAATGCCGACTCGGTGGGCAGCGTCAGGGCTCCGTCCGCAAAAGGCACAAACCTCATTATCCAGAAAAGGGTCTAGCCAAGTCAAGATGACCTGCAAGTTTTTACTGGGGGGATCTGCTAAGCGCTCTGATGGTCTGCCATCAGGAGCAAGTATTATGTCCAGTAAAGCAATGTCTATCCTCCTGGCATCCAGCAGGTTATGTTGCTATCACCAGTAATGCTTCTCTAAATTACGCATTTTTTGGGTTACATGACGGCAATACGTATGGTACTCCAGGAAATCATGCCGATGTAAAATATCGCATATATGACTAACATAACTATGTAGCTAGACAATTTGATAATTGTGATTCGGGCAAGAGGTAGGCAAGACCATGTTCCAGGAAGGCAAGCACGAGGAGTCGCCAACGAGCGAGGATACGGCTCAGTCATCCTGGCCGAACGACGGGGTAGCATCCACGTCAGGTGAGACGAGTGGCGACGAAAACGGCAGGGACGCCTGGGAGGAAGCACCCCCAGCACGTTGGGATTGGCGCGCGTGGGTTCTCAAGCGCATCCCGGCTTTGGACGCCCTGCGCGATTACTCCGTACACGCCATTTGGGCCGATTTAGTGGCTGGTTTATCCGTGGCCGCGTTAGCCGTGCCTCAAGCGATGGCTTACGCCATGATCGTCGGCCTACCGCCGCAATACGGCTTGTACACAGCCATCGTCATGACCGCCGTGGGGGCAGTCCTGGACTCGTCGCGGCAACTGATCAACGGCCCGACCAGTGCCATTAGCATCGCCTTGCTCAGTGCCTTGGCGCCCCTGAACTCAGGGGCTAATGGCGACACCGAAGTGCTCATTCGCGGTGCGGTAATGATAGCCCTGCTCGTCGGCGCAATCCAATTGTTGATGACGGTGCTTCGGCTCGGTGATCTGACCCGCTTCATCTCGCCTTCGGTGATCCTTGGTTTCACCATGGGTGCTAATACTGTGCTTTTTCTCGAGCAGTTGAAGAACCTGTTCGGGCTGAAAAGCATCGGGGGCGGCGACGAGCATTTCCTGGTGCGCTGGTGGCGCACCTGGTGGGAGGGAGGCCCCGTGCATGGCCCAACCTTGGCGGTCGGGCTGAGCACGATTGTGATAACCCTGCTGCTTATCTGGCTCAATCGTCGGTTCCGTTTACACCGTTTTCGCATTCCTGAATTCCTCACAGCGGTGCTGTTAGCCGGGACGCTCAGTTATCTTTTGGGGTTAGAAGAGCACGGTGTCCGCACCATCGGGGAAATACCACGGCAATTGCCCCAGCCGGTCCTTCCGCCGTGGGATTGGAAACTGGTCACGCAACTGGCGCCTAGCGCCTTGGCCATTGCCATTCTCGGACTCCTGGAAGCGTTGGCTATGGCCAAAGCCCTTGCCGCTTACACGCGGCAGAGACTCGACCTGAACCAGCAATGTTTGAGCGAAGCGCTGGCGAATTTCGCGGGCTCTTTCTTTCAATGCATGCCTGGTTCCGGTTCCCTGAGTCGCTCCGCGATCAATCACATGGCCGGGGCGGTCAGTCAATGGTCGGGCGTCATCGCAGCTGCGGCTGTGGCACTTACCGTGTTGCTGTTCGCTCCCTATGCGCGCTATGTGCCCCGGGCCGCTCTGTCGGGTATTCTCATTGTTACTGCAGTGCGGATGATCAACCCCCGCGACCTGGCTTATTATGTGCGTGCTTCGCGCTTCGACGCAGCCATCATTGCGATAACGAGCCTATCGGCGGTGGCGATTTCCATCGAGTTCTGCATCCTGATAGGCACGTTCTGCTCGTTTGTGTTCTACGTGCCTCGAGCGGCCCGCATGCACCTGACGCGCTTGACCGTTACGCCCGAACGCGTTGTCCGGGAAGCGCAGCCCTGCGATCCGCCGTGCTGGCGCATGATGCTCTTCAGCTTGGAGGGCGACTTGTTTTTCGGTGCTGCTCCCGACTTGGAGAAGCATCTGGATGCCATTCGTGCTCAATGCACCGCGTTGACCAGAATCATCGTCCTGCGGCTGAAACGTGTACGTAATCCCGATGCTGCTTGTCTGCGATTACTCGACGAGTTCGTGGCTGATATGCAGGCCCGTAGGATCCGCGTCTATTTCTGCGGTGTGCGGCGTGACCTGGCGGAGGCCTTCGAGCGCTGCGGTCTGGTGCACCGCCTGGGTAAGGAGTATTTGTTCCTCGAATCAGGGGCCACGTGGTCAAGCACGTTAGACGCGGTACGCCATGCTTACGCGCAACTCGGCGAGGACCTTTGTCCGCACTGCCCCCGCCGTAAGGCGCCTTCCGAACCCGAAGACTGGTACTATATGATTTAGCCGACCACCCCGTTGCTCGGTTTACTCTCCTTACAGTCTGCCTGAATATCGGAAAGGATACTGACTATGAGCGAACGCATCCTGAAATTGGGCTTGCCCGCAGGAAGCCTGCAAGAGGCGACGGCGGAATTATTCCGCAAAGCGGGCTACAACATCACTTTTGCCAGCCGCAGTTATTATCCCACCATTGATGATCCGGAAATTCAGTGCACCTTGCTCCGTGCTCAGGAAATGGCTCGGTACGTACAAGACGGTGTGCTGGACTGCGGGCTGACAGGCTACGACTGGATTCTCGAACAGGACGCGCAAGTAGTGGAGTTAGCCGAGCTGGTTTATAGCAAAATCAGCCGACGACCTGTCCGTTGGGTGCTGGCCGTGCCTAACGATTCCCCGATTCAATCGGTCAAGGATTTGCAGGGCAAGCGGATCGCGACGGAAGTGGTCAACCTGACTAAACGCTGGTTGGCCCAGCATGGCGTGGAAGCAATTGTCGAATTTAGCTGGGGGGCCACCGAGGTCAAGCCGCCTCGATTGGCGGATGCGATTGTCGAAGTAACAGAAACGGGCAGCTCGCTGCGGGCCAACAACCTCCGCATCGTCGCGGAGGTATTGCAAAGCACCACGCGGTTCATCGCGAATCGTGAAGCGGCCCGCGACCCCTGGAAACGCCGCAAAATGGAAGACATCCTCCTCATGCTCAAAGGTGCCATGCAAGCGGAGGGCAAGGTCGGCTTGATGCTCAACGTGCATAAAGACCACCTAAAAGCCGTGTTAGCGTTGCTCCCGGCCCTCCAAAAGCCGACGGTTTCATCACTATCCGACCCCGACTGGTACGCCGTCAACACCATTATTGACGAAAGCCTGGTGCGAACGATCATTCCCAAGCTCAAAGAAGCGGGCGGCTGCGGTATCGTGGAATATCCGCTCAATAAGATAATCCCCTAACTATCCCGCGCGATGCTATTGTTGAGAGTCACAGTGGCAGCCGCTGAGTTTTGCTCTGCCGAAGTAAATGTTTATTTTCTCGGCTGCCAGATCCGGCAGTATTGCTGGCACGCGCTGCTATACCGTCCATGTACTCCAAGTGCGTGCGTTACCGAGGAACGTTATTCTCCTTGCCCAGGTCTGAGCATTAGTATTCTCCCCACGGTTGCGTCAGGTTGGCCGCTGCGCCCAGGCTGGAAGTACCGTGAGGGGAGCGAGGAACTCGCACTCGCTTTGGCGGTTGCACTGGATTGGCCGCTGCGCCCAGGCTGGGAGGCCGACAGCGAAATAAGTCCCGCGGGAACACTCAAGGACTAAGACTGGCCCGAGGCAGCAAATTCGCGCTGTCTCAGCTCCTTGCGCCGAATTTTGCCGGAAGTGGTTTTCGGCAGGGCCTCGACAAATTCTATCTTACGGGGACACTTGAACGGTGCGATGCGTCCTTTGACGTGTTGCTGGATTTCGTCGGCCAACTGTGGGCTGGGCACAAAACCCGGGCGTAAGACGAGAAACGCCTTCACCACGTTGCCGCGAATCGGATCGGGACTTTCGACCGCGGCTGCCTCATGAACCGCGGGATGCGTAAGCAGGGCGGACTCGACCTCGAACGGCGAAATGCGGTAACCGCTCGCTTTGATGACATCGTCGGCTCGTCCCTGGAACCAGTAATAACCGTCGCCGTCGCGGATCAGCACGTCCCCCGACCAGTACCATTCGCCGCGGAATACCTCGGCAGTTTGTTGCGGTTTGTTCCAGTACTCCTTCATCATGCCGGGATGTGTGTCGCGTCGCACACAGAGCACTCCCGGAGTATCTGGCGGTACTGGCCGCAGTTGTTCGTCCATCAGTTCGATCACCGTCCCCGGCCCAGGCCGACCGCAGCTGCCCCGCTTGATCTTCTGTCCCACCATGTTGAAACAATACACCATGCATTCGCTCATCCCCAATCCGTCGAGAGGGGTTACGCCATAGAAGCGTTCCATCCCCTGCAACGTGTCGGGCGCCAATGGTTCGCCCGCGCTGACCGCATGACGCCAGCAGCTCAGGGCATATTGAGGCGCTTGTGGGGCAGCCAGTAACAGCATGCGATAGACCGTCGGCGGCGCCGTGAAGTTAGTAATGCGATATTTCTCGAACAATCCGAGCCATCTCTCAGCATCGAATTTACCGCCCAGGGGATCGTACAAGACGACCGTCAAGCCGTGCACCAGCGCGTAAAGAAACGTCGAGGCTACGGGCAACAACCATCCCAATTCAGAGGGACAGGCCACAACATCATCGGGCTGATAATCATGCCAGTAACGCACCAGGCTTTCGTAGGCCAAGGGATAGCGGTGCAGGTGCACGACGCCTTTCGGATCGCCCGTGGTTCCCGAGGTGTACGCAATGAAGGCCAAGTCGTCGTGGCGCGTGTCGGCAGGAACGAAGTTTTCGTCTCCTGCAGCCACCAGACGCCAGAAATCACTAAAGCGTTCGGGCACGGGCTGGCCCCGATCGGGGTACGCACTGACCACGAGGTGTCGCAAACTGGGACAATCGTTGGCAGCCTCTTCCAAAGCAGGAAGTAAATGAGTGGTAGTCAGGGCGGCCACGGCTTCCGTATCGCGCAGACGGTAGGCAATTTCGTCGCGGCGAAACTGCGTACTGGTCGGGATAAAGACGCCGCCTAACTTGGCGATGGCCAGGGCCGCGATATAGAACTCGGGAATGTTGGGCAACCGTAAGAGGACTCGATCACCGCGGCGTACGCCCAGTCGCGCCAGTGCGGACGCCAGCCGATTGCTTAGCGCATCCAACTCTGCATAAGTGTATTGCGCCGTGTCGCCCTGCGCATTTTCCCACAAAAGCGCTCGTTTATCTCCTAAGCCCCGCTCTACCTGCCCCCGCGTCAGATGTACGCCGAGATTGTAGCGCTCGGGAATAAACTGCCACGGATTCCACGCCCGCCAAATTTCCTCATAGCTGGCCATTGCCGACTCTCCCCGGTCGCAACCGCCCACGACTACGCTTATTGCCATTCTAGGGCCAAACTGGTGTACCGACGTCCTGGAACTCTACCGTGCCGTCCACGTTCGGCCAGGTTGTCGCAGAAGATAACCGCCACATCGGCACCCCTGGATGAGGAACAAAAATTGGCCGAGCTTCATAATCACCCCCAGGCCGCTGAGCGAGCGCGCCCAGGCACGGTTCATCACGTCGCAGCAGCTTCCTGGCCAATACCATCCGCCGGAGTTATCCTAGCAAAGATGCTCTCCAACTGTCGTCGAAAGAATGTGCCACGAATGAGGGAGCATTATGGGCGTCGAACCAACACGCAACTTAAGGGAGAGAATCATGCGAACGGCCTTGCTGGCAAGTGCGCTGGCTGTTTGGTGGAGTGTGCACCTGTGGGCCCAAAATCGCCCCGGCGAAGTGAACACGCCACCGGCCCGGGGCGAACGCAAACCGGACACCCTGAAGGTTGGCGATCTCGCTCCTGATTTCACGCTCCCTGACCCGACTGGTAAGAACAGTATTACCCTGTCGGCTTTTCGCGGTAACAAACCAGTGGTGCTGATCTTCGGCAGTTACACCTGACCGCCGTTCCGTCGCCAGGCTGGCGAATTGGAGCAACTGTATCAGAAGTATAAGGACAAAGTGCAGTTCTTACTCGTTTACATCCGCGAAGCTCACCCGGATTCCATTCTCTATGTTCCTCGCGACGGTAACGAGGTGCTGGAAAAGATCGGGCAGACGAATACTCTCGAGGAGCGTTCGCTCCGCGCGCAGCAGTGCACAGCTATGCTCAAACTTACCATGCCCGCCGTTGTGGACAAACCGGACAACCGCGTGAACTATGCTTATGCTGCCTGGCCGGAACGGCTGGTCGTGGTTGGCGTGGATGGCCGTATTGCCTACTATGGCGGGCCGGGACCCGGAGGATTCAAGCCGGCAGAAGTAGCTCGCTGGCTGCGCGATAATGTTCGCTAGGTCCTGGCCGGCAACGTCGAGTAACCCACCATGCGTTGATGGAGGCCCACAGGCTACAACTTCGGGGGCAGGCTCTGGGTCAGCGCACGCACCAGTTGACCGAGATTTAACGGCCGACGCAAAATCTCGATTTGCGGAAGTTCGGCCAACTGATCGGCCAGGGCGTCCTGGTTTTCGGAAACTATCGCGATGGCGGTGAGCGGCAGGTTCCTTGCCTGAGCCTGTTCGACTACTTGCTTCAGTGCCTGAACTCCCTCTTCACCGACACTGCCGACATCCACGACGGCTCCCTGAAACGGCTGCTGAGCGAAGCGCTCGAGCATGCGCTCGGGCATAGTAGAAAGCAACACGCGATAGCCGAGCTTCTTAAATTTTTCGCGGATAAGCTCCTGCAAATTCTCGTGCCGCTCCACGACGAACACGGTGATCCCCGAAGGGATCACCGCCGACACTGTGGTGTCTTGAGAATTCCCCTTACTCAACTGGCTACGGACGTGGCGAATCTGGTCGAGCAATTGTTGCGGCGTCTGCGGACGCATCTGCGGGTCGAGAGCCATCATCGAACGCACCAGGTGCACCAACGGGAGAAAACCCTGGGCTTCTTCGGGTTGCAATTGGGGGACATTCAGGAACCGTTCCCGACTGGCTCGCAGATGGCGTTGCCGGGTCGGTTGTAACGCTGGTCGCCCCGTAAGCATTTCGTAGGCGATACAGCCCAGGAAGAAAATATCGCTCCGCGTGTCGTTGGGGGGCGCGTTGGTCGCCTTCTCCAGACCAGCATAATCCAGGGTACGTTGCACCTGGATGCGCTCTTCTTCACTGAGCAGACTTTCGTCCAGACGGAAGATCTGCGCCAGGCCGAAATCTACCAACTTCGCCGTTCCCTGCGCTGAGAGCAGGACGTTGCTCGGTTTCAGGTCGCGATGAGTGATACCCCGCGAGAACGCGTAAGCTAACCCCGAGGCCATGTCTTCCAGCAGGCGTACGGTCTCAGCAACGTCAAACCGTTTCCGAATGGTCAACATGTCGCGCAGATTTCCCCCTTCGATAAACTCCATAACCATGAAATGCTGGTCGGTAGCTTTATCATGATCTACCATCAGTGTCTGCACGATATTAGGGTGCTTGAGCGACATGCCTAAGCAGGCCTCGCGGATAAACAGTTCGACAACGTTCTTGTCCTCAGTCCAACGGCGGCGCAGAACCTTGATAGCCACGGCCTGGCCGTTATTCGGGTCCTCGGCACGGAACACGCGGCCGAACGTTCCAGCGGCAATCTTATACTTCAGGGCATAGCCACCCAGAAAGTAACCCGTGGTATCACCGCGACGCAGCTTTTCGATTTGCAAACCCGTGAGTAACCCGCGTCGCTCCAGGGCACGCAGGAGATTTTCGCCGTTACTTCCGGGAGGCAATTCCTGCAGGGTATCCTCAATCTGTTCCGGCCTGACCAAGCCCAGTTGGACGACTCGCTGGGCCAGATTACTTGCGGTGAGCTCCTGCATGGTTTGTCAGTCCGAGCCGTAGGACACACCAAGTCTATCACGTACTCCAAGCAGTTTGTTCCCGGCCAGCGAGTCTCTCTCCCGGCTATTATACCGCAGTCGTGTCAATTCGGCCAAATGCCCCTTGCTTCGCAGGGCTTGGGCACTAATGTTATTATCCAGTCAACTCGGCGGGGACTTGTCGGCTCAGCGTAAAACAATAATGAAGCGGGAAACTGCTTCTGACTGACCAACGTGGGGTGGGGATAGCCCGATGGCTATGATCGAAGTCCGCGATCTGACGAAATACTTCGGCAACGTCTTGGCCGTGGACCACGTCAGTTTCAGCGTGGACAAGGGGGAAATTGTCGGTTTCCTCGGGCCGAACGGTGCGGGCAAAACCACGACTATGCGGATTTTGACCACCTACATTTCCGCGACCAGCGGCTGGGCCAAGGTTGCCGGTTACGACGTGATGCAGCAATCCCATGAAGTACGGCAGAATTTGGGTTACCTGCCGGAGCAAGTGCCGCTGTATCCAGAAATGCGGGTTGAGGAATACCTGCACTACCGTGCTCGGCTCAAACAGGTGGATCGGCGTCAGCGGAATCGGCGGGTGGAGTATGTATTGGAACGTTGTCGCATCGTGCCTGTGCGACGGCGACTGATAGGCACCCTGTCCCGCGGTTATCGCCAACGTGTGGGGCTGGCCGACGCCCTGGTCCACGACCCGCCCATACTCATTCTCGACGAGCCAACCTCGGGCCTCGACCCGGGTCAACAGCAGGAAACTCTCAACTTAATCCGCGAACTGGGCCAAGACCACACCGTGCTGCTTTCCACGCACATTCTCCCGGAAGTCGAAGAAGTGTGCCAGCGGGTCATTATCATCAACCAGGGACGCATCGCGCTGCAGGATCGGCTCAGCCAACTGCAACGCGACAGTCACATTGTCCTGGAGGTCAAGGCTCCCGAACAGGAAGTGCAGCGGCTGTTGCAGCAGGTGGAGGGGGTGCGGGCGATTCATACCGTCCCGATCGAAGACGGCGCGGACGGTTTATGTGCGTTTCAGATCGAAACCTTCGACAATCGCGACTTACGCCTGGCGATTTCCGAACGCCTGCTGCGTCAAGGCTGGCCCATTCGCCGACTCGATCTGAAACGCCGATCTTTGCGCGATTTGTTCATCCAGGTCACCGCGGGCCGCGCTTCCTCTTACGCCGCTTAACTTGCCGGAGGATTGCTTCATGACCACACTTGCACCTGATACTAAGAAGCCCGACCCACGGTTGGTTGAGGAAACTTATGGGCCTTCGGTCATCGAAGAGCGTCCCCCGGAAGTTGCTCGCAGCGTAGGCGTGTTCGGGTTCTTCTTGTTGGGTGGCACGATTGTCATGTTGGCTTGGAATGCCATCCGCTATGCTCTGGGCGGACCGGATACCAAACTACCGTTTTTTTCGAACAACTGGATTGTTTTTTGTGGCGTGACGGCTGTGGCTTTGCTTTACTATCACGCGGCCTTTGACCGTGCCCTGGAAGTTCGCCGCGCTTATGGTATTCTGGCTTGGCTTGTTCTCGTTGCGGGTGGCCTGGGCGGGCTGTTCTGGACCGTTCATCAGTGGTGGGGGACCGTGGCCGCGATTCTTACTGCATTCCTGACAGGTTTGATTAGCGTCGCTGTTACCGTGTGTCCCTGGGTTAACTCAGTAAGAAATGAAACTCCGGAGGAGGCGCTGTCCCAGACGCCGGAGGCTTCCACCGCCGATACCTCGGCGGGCACGCGGAGCGCTTGGGCTAATGTACTCACTTGGCCGAATGCACTGGGGCAGTTTTTGGGCCGTTGGAATAACCTGATCGGCACGGATGTCGTAGTCACCCGCATTACTTTCGGCGCGGCGGCGTTAGTGGCGTTAGCCCTCGTAGTCGTCGCTCTGCTGGTCGTGCGATTCCAATGGCCCGCCCTGCCCACCGCCAGTAACATCGCCCTGATATTAGGCCTTGCCTTCCTAATGACCGCGGCCAAACACGAAAGTAACGAAGTTTGGCGCCTCGCTGCCAGTTACGTGCTTGCATATGCCGGCTATATCGCCTTCGCGGTTCTGGCACTCTATATCGTGCGCGACTTAGTGGTCACCACAGAGGGTGGACTGTTTGCCCCGGTCGGTTTATTAGCCGGCATATTAAGTCTGCTCTTTCTCCTGGCTCATATCAACCTGGCAGGTACTGACGCCGACTCCAGTTATTATGCCGCGACGATTTGCCTGGTGTTTGGCGCTTTGCTCCTGGGCCTGCTCAGCCTGCTTCGGGCCTTGTTGCCGACGCTCGCCTTTTACCTGAGCGATACCTGGCGTCCCAGTGCCTACTTTATTCCCAACGGCTTACTAGCGTTGATATTAGTTCTGGTTCAACTTACGGTCGGCCTGGTAACCGTCTCGAACAATCAACTCGTAGCCATTCTCCGTCGGGAATTATTAGCATATTTCTACACCCCGGCGGCATACTTAGTTCTGGCTGGCCTCGCGATTATCGCGGCGATTCAGTATCTGACCTGGGTGGGTATCCTGCATTTCGCCGCCAGGGATATATCTCGGCGGGAAGTGATTTACCAGGAACCGGTCGTGCAATATTATTTTTACGGCCTGCTCCCCGTGTTTGCCTTATTGGCTATTCCCCCGTTCCTGACTATGCGCCTGTTCAGCGAGGAAAAGCGCACGGCCACCCTAGAAGTCCTGTTAGTGGCTCCGGTGAGCGAAACGACCGTGGTGTTAGGTAAATTCCTCGGCGCTTGGTGCTTTTTCCTGGTGGCGTGGGGCCTGTGGTTCGTCTTTCCCTTGATCTTCCGCTTCCTTATGGGGCAGCCTTTTGACTACCGCCCCATGCTCAGTTTCTACGTCGGTACGGCGTTCCTGGTAATGTCGTTTATAGGGCTGGGGGTGTTTTTCTCAGCGATCACCGACAACCAGGTGATCGCCGCCGTGCTAAGTTACGCCGGTGTCTTAGCCTTATTCGTTCCGCAACTCCTCTACTGGCAGTTTACCTGGGCCGGCCGGGGGACTGGAGAGTGGCTGGTCAAACTGGTTCAACAACTCAGCCTGTTACAGCAATATGAGAGCTTTCTGCAGGGCCAACTCTATCTGCAACACCTGCTTTACCATATAAGCATCGCGGCATTTTTCCTTTTCCTGACCGTGCGTGTCTTAGAATCGCGGAAGTGGAAATAAAGCGGAAATCGAGGGGGGTGGACCTGCCATGTCGGAAGGTGCCAACGGGCCGACGCAGCAGAGGCCGTGGAGGCCAGCCCTGATAGGGATGCTCGCTGCCGCGAGCGTTGCCGTCGTTGCTGTGATCTGGCTCGCCGTTCGTGTTTACCAGGCGGGTCAGAACCAAGAGCCGCGCTATCCTTATGTTCCCTACCTGGTGTTTGCCATCGCCAGTGCTCTAATATCCGGGATGACGGCGACTTTCTTATGGTTGGCCTATCGTCGCGAGGAGTCCTTGCCGACCTTGAGCAGCCTGGAACGCGCCAATCTGTTAGGCTGGCTGGCTCTGCAGGCGTTCATGGTCGCGGTAATCCTGGGGGTTATGCCAGTCGTTCTCGAATATAATCTCGAAGTCCTGGGCAATTGGTTTCAGCAGTTATCGAAGGGATTACCAGCGTGGCGCGAATGGGCAACCTGGCGACCGATCGTCTTCACCCTAGGTGGCTTGTTCGCCATGATGCTCGCTTTCCTGGGTCTGGTCGGTGAAGAACGCGATAACCCGAACCTCCGCCGACTTATCTATGGCTACAACACTTTCCTCAGCGCCGTTCTGCTTTTGGGTATTCTGGTTGTGATTAACGTCATGGCGTTCGCATATGGCACCCGCCCCTTCGACTGGAGCTCGACCGGGATATTTACCGTTCATGAACGCATGCAACGGTTAATCCGTCAGTTGCCCCATCCCGTGGACGTCTATGTCCTGTTAGATCCGCGCGATGATCTTTACACCGAAATGCGGGACTATCTTGAAGTTTGCCGCACTTATAATCGGGATAAGTTTCGGGTGCATTATCCGTTTTTCGGCCAGGTGCAAGAGACCCTGGGACTTTTATATAAGCGCTACCGCGTCAGTGCCGATCAATCGGGCGTTCTGGTCGTTTACGATCCGAATGGGCGCGACGCCTACCAGTTCTTACGTCGGGACGACCTGCGCTCGGAAAGCCGACTCGGTCGGGAACCCACCGTGTTTAAGGGGGAAGTAGCCCTGGCCTCTGCCATTGTTACTCTGATGCAAGGGCCGCAAAAGCCCATCATTTACTTTACCAGCGGTGCGGGGGAAATGACGCCCACGCACAACAATCCGGAACGAAACTTGCGCCGATTGCAAGATCGCCTCGAGCAGCAAGGCTATCAGGTCAAGGTGGTGAATCTGGTGGAACGTGATGCTTTCGGGGGTTTGTCGAGCTCGATCCTTCAAGCCCTTATGGAGGCAGATGTCTGGATCGTTGCCGATCCCCTTTCTGCTCCCCCAGGTTATTTAGATGTATTGAAAACCTACATGGGCCAACCGAGTCCCCAGGGGTTGCCGCAGGTCTTAGCTGCGCTGCACTCGAGTTTATCAGGGGGTTATGCGCTGCTCAACACTGCGACGTTAGACTGGTTCCTGGTGCGGCAAGCACTTCGGGGTAAAGGACGTTTAGTCGTCTTTACTGGCGTGGAACTCGGCAATGATGGAGCGCCGGTGGCCTTCCCGCTGGCGGACTTCCTCAAAGAATTTGGCGTGCAGACAGGGAAAGATCTGCTTCTCTCGTTAGCTCGCCGTGGTGGCGTTATCACAGCAGGTGAAGTGCTTCGTCCCGTTGTTCGCATCAGTCCGCAAGCGGATAAGCAATTAGTGGCCGGGTTGGCTCGGCCTCAGCTTGAGAGCGCGATTTCCTTGCCTCTGGCGCGTTCGGTGGAAAGCACTCCGGCCGGGGATTATGTCGTCCATTCGCTCCTGGAGACGCTTTTCCCCGTTTATCCCCTCACGGAACCGCTCACGGATAATGATCCGCTGATCCATCTTCTGGAACTGGTCAAACGGGACCCCAACGCGTTCCAGCAGCGGATCAGGAAGCCGCCGCACCCGGTGGCGGTCACAGTTCGGGAACGTTCCGAGCGCGTGCCCCGCGATCCGTTTCACGCCGGAGTGGCGGGAGAAGGCGCTCCCCGACTGGTGGTCTTCGGCAGCTCTTATTTAGCATTAGCTGCCGACGATGATTTTGTTTTCAACCTGGTCGCCTCTTCGGTCGCCTGGCTGCGGCAACGGACGGAACTTGTGGAGGTGGGTATTCCTCCTCGGGAACGCAAGACCTTCCAACCGGGGCCGAATTTTGAACAATACGGTCTCACGTCCTATGTACTGCAGGGCCTGCTGGTTTTCGGGCTAATCATCTTCAGCGGCGTCGGAGTATATTTAGTCCGCCGACGATAGTATGCCGGCCATCAGTGTGCAAAGTCCATTCCCCCATGGGAGCTGACTGACCTGACGGAGGGAATTGGCGCCTATGAATCTGAAAACCACCTGGATCTTATTCGGTACATTTTGCTTACTGGTGGGAGTGTTCCTGCTCTTGCAATGGTGGAATGTGCCGACTACGGAAGAGCGCACCGAACGCCAGCGTTGGCTGGTCGGCTCATGGCGCGACAAGTCCAGCGATATCAACCGGTTAGTGATTGAACGCACCACGGAATCGGGGACTAAGGAAGTCCTGGAATTCGCTAAGCAGGATGGCAAATGGCGCATTACGAAGCCCGCCGAATATAAGACCGATAGTGGGGCTGTAGATTCCCTGGCCTTGGATATTACCGGAGCGGAGGCGAATTATACGATCCCAGTACCCCGTGACCCGGAAATGGTTGGCTTAGAACAACCCCAAGCCGTTATTACTCTCTATGCGACGAAAGAAAAAGAACCCATGCAAGTGCGCATTGGCAAGCTCAGTGGCGGGGAATCGCCTGTTTATTATGTCAACAGCACGGTTCACCAGCGTCCACTCGCCGTGCCCAAAAGTCGCCTGGAGCGCGTCTTCGCGAAGTTGGAGACCTTCCGTGCTAAGGAACTGCTTCCTCGAGTGGGTTTCGGCGAAAAATTGCTCAGTGTCGCCGTGCAGGCGCCTCAGCGGAAAATCGAATTGCGAAACGACGAAACTTACGGCTGGCTCTTTGTCCAGCCTTCCTTAGGTTACGCTGCCGAAACCAAGGCGAAAGACCTGGCGGATGCTTTGGAACGCATTAAGGTCGTTCGGGAAAATGGCTATATAGATGACATCAGCGAGGAAAAATTAGCGCCATGGGGACTGAAACCCGACCGTGCCAGCTATCTACTCATCATTGAGAAGAAAGGGAGTGATGACAAAGCAGAAGTCACCAAGCATCAGCTTCTCGTCGGCGACATAGATTATTCGGCCAGTGCCGCGGTGTTTCAGCGTTGCGCGGCATTCTTAGTGGGCCAAGTCAGTTACGGCGACTGGCTAGGCGGATTAGCGGCCTGGCACGCGCGGCAATGGGAACAGGCCGACGAGCTGCGGTATTATGCTAAACTCGACACGGACCCCTATGCGGTGCGCGTTTCCGGCAAAGACGTACGCGATGCCGTTCCCACTAAGCTCGATGATTATCGCGACCGCCACATCGTCCGCTACGATGTCAAAAAGGTGGATGCGATCAACTTGGATTATCCTTACCAGGCAGTTAAGCAGGTGCGCTTGCGCCGCTGGCAGTTGTCGAAGGACAGTGATAAACCATCGGAAAAACCTGCTGCACCTGTTGAGTGGTATCTCTATACCGACAAGCGGGCGAAATTGGCTACCCATCCGCAAGTCGTGGCTCAGCTGGTCGAGGGTTTAGGAAATCTAGAACTCCGCGATGCCACTGCGTTCCTCGACGATGGACTGAAACAACGGGCCTGGTTCGGGGATGATCCGATTGACTTAGGTTTAGACAGCGGAAAGGAATTAGGTACGGTGCGTATCTATAGCGAAGGAGTAGTTCGCGATAAGGAAGGTAAACCCGAAGGAGAGGGAGAACCGAAATTACGCGACGAAAGTAAGCCCTTAGTCACCTTGCGCATCGGTAAGCATGACGAAAAACGCCGCGTGACTTATGTCGAACGAAGGATTGCTGAACAGACGCCACAAATCCTCGCTGTGCCGGACCCCGCCGAAAATGTCAGCGGGATTCTCGGTGCGTTCCAGCTTCATGAGCGGTTAGCGGGCGGCTATTATTATTTCCGCGACCGCAGCCTGAAGAGTTTTGTGGCTGATTATGTCCATCGCGTCGAGTTCACTCGCGGCACCACCACCTTGTTAATCGAAAAGGAAGGTAATGCCTGGAAAATCAAGAAGCCATTCGAGGCCACCGCTGCGAATATAGATGCCCTGCTTAATATTTTGAAAAACATGCAGGCAGATAAACTGGTTACGGACGAAGCCTCCGATCAGGATCTTACTAACACCTATCAACTCGGAACTAAGTCCTGGCTGCAAATTCGAATTTGGGAAAAACCTAAAGAGCAGACGACCCCGAATGAATTAGTCTACAGTGTGAGCCGCGTTATAGAAAAAGACGGTCCTGAAAAGGGTCAATATTACGCCCACTTACAATATAAGCCCCCCACCGCCGATGTGCCGGAATCGAATAAGTTCGTGTTCCTGCTCCGCCGCGAAGTCGTCCGCGAATTAGATATTGAGCCACGCACAGGCACGATTTTTGAAAATACTAATACCGAACCAGAGGAGGTTCAACTCCGCTGGAACCGCACCACTAAGGACAACAAGCCCGAACAGGTGGTGCTCCACTTAAGTTACAAGTCTGAAAAAGAGGGCCAACCGAAGCGCTGGCAGGTGGTGAGTTATACGGTCAACGGTCAGGAACAGAAAAAGGATGATTTCAAGCTGGAGGTCAGCAAATTAGAAGCCTTGTTAGCCAGCTTAGGATGGAAAACCACCGCTACGAACGTGGCCTTGTTGAGTACTGAGCGATTCCTTCAATATAGTGGCCAAGTCCCTGCGGAGTATCGCTTAGATGCCCAGGATACTAAATATCCTCCGGCATTGGTTATCGAGGTGCGTAGTCCCGATAAGAAAATTTCCCAACAACTCATAGTGGGGACGAGTTGGGAGCCGAGAATCGAGGATTACCCTGGTCTGAGAGAAAAGCGGTATTACTACGCACGGGCCTCGACGTTGCCGGAAGCGGTTTTCATTTTGTCCGACGAGGTCTGGTCTGCGCGTGTGCAAGGCCCCGATTTCCTGCGTCTGCGCTAGCTGCAGTCTGGCCTGGCCCGCGGCGGATCGCACCTGGCCAGAGTCGCCGCGATCACTGTCGGATCAAGGCCCCCCACCTTGCCCGCGGCGGCTGGCCTTCGCAACCGGTTGGAAAATCTGCAGGTTGGCCCAGGGAAGAGTCGGCCTTATGCGGGCCTGGTAACCCGGCAGAAGCGAGCGGTCCGTGTCGGCGGCAGTGTATCAATCTCCTTGGATTGCGGAAATATTACTATGCCAAGCCTGGAGCCGTTCCGGCGGAGCGACATGGCTCAGACCAGAAAATCAGGCATGCTGCCGTATCTGCTGCTGCAAGGCTCGTCCTTACCGGAATGGACGGCACGCACGGACAGCGAATTGCTGTCGGACTACGTGCGCACCGGCAATGAGCTGGCGTTTGCAGCCCTGGTACAGCGGCACGGCGCCATGGTCTGGAATGTCTGCCGGCGCCTGGTGCGCAACTACCACGATGCGGAAGATGCCTTCCAGGCGACCTTCCTGGTACTCGCCAAACGCGCCGCCGAGGTCAAGCCTGCGGAAATGCTGGCTCCCTGGCTGTACGGCGTAGCTCGACATACCGCACAAAAGGCCCGATACATGTCCGCCAAAAAGTTCAAGCCGCAGATCCGCGCCCCGGAAAGAGAAGTTTCCCAGGCCGGCCCACCCACCAGCGACGACGAATTGCTCGACGCTTTGTACGATGAGTTGGCCCATTTGCCGGACAAGTTTCGCACCGTGGTGTTGCTGTGCGATCTGGAAGGGCATTCGCGCAAAGAAGCCGCACGGTTGCTCAAGGTTCCGGAAGGGACGGTGGCCGGCTGGCTTGCTCGAGCTCGGAAGCTGCTGAGCCAGCGGTTGGCCCAGCGGGGTTGGACGTTATCGGTGGCTGGCGTGGCGATGTTATTTGGACGTAGCGCCATGGCCACTCCGTTTGCGCCCATGTGGCACACGGTGCGCGCCGTCGGTTTGCTCCAGGCGGGGCAAAGTTTGACTGAGGTGGTTTCCGTCAAGGTGGCGATGCTGGTCAGTGCCGTGCTCCGCAGCTTCACGACAGCCCAGGCGACCTTGTTCCTGGGCGGGAGCATCGCCGTGGTTGCCACGGTCTTGGCCTGGAGCATGACCTACAGTTGGTTGCCCCTGCGAAGCCACGGTGCTCCCTGGCAAGAGAGCGTTGCCACGAGCGTTGCGGAGCATGAATCCGTGCCCCCGAGCTCTGTCAGCACGGAGCAGACGACAGACGTTGCCCCGCCGCAGGTGATTCCTCGCTGGCCCGACCGTGAACGGCCGGCGAAAACTGATCCTCCGCCGATCCTCCCAGAGTATCCCCCCGAACGGATCGGCGACCGGCCGCAAGAAAAGTGGCCCAGGCTCAACAAATCCAAACCCGAAATCATGGTGAAAAAGCCCGACGCGCCAAAGGCAAAAGACCCGCCCCGCAAGAAACCTCCCGACAAAGAAAAGGAAGATGAGGACGACAAACGCAAGATCGAGGGTGTGGTCAGCGACATTAATTGGCTCAAGGGAACCTTCACGCTTCAGCCGGTTCAAGCCAGCGCTTGGCGGGCCCATACCTTCCGCTTCAGCCGCGCCACGCGTTTCGTTGTCAATAAAGGCAAACCAAATGACATTCTGCTGCTGACTTGCGGTATGCACGTGGAGGTGGAGCTTTCGCCGAAGGATGAATGCGTAGTGTGCGTCAAACTGAAGCCTCGTCCAAAAAGCCCTGAGGAGAAGAAAACCTGAGCCGCGTCGGCTTGGATTACCCTTGCGACGGCAGCGCCAAGTTCGGCCGGCTCATCACCGCCAAGCCCTGAGGAGGTAAGGTCATGAAGCGCAGCAGTGCCCTGAAATGGCTGGTGGCAGCGCTGGTGTGTGCCAGTCTCGTCAGCCCTGCAGGAGCCGACGATAAGAAGTCGGCGGAAACGCCCAAGGCGACGCAGATCGTCATCCAGATTGATGCGAGCAAACTGCCGCCGGGATTGCTTAAGCAACTCCTTCAGTACGCCGAGCCACCGGCTCCAAAGAAGCCTGAAGGCAAACCCAAAGTGTCAAGCGAAGACCAGCCCAAAAAGCCTGCCAAGCCGGACAAGCCCACAGCGAAGAAACCGCACATTGTTCAGGTGGACTTGAATCAACTGTCACCGGATTTACGGAAACGATTGGAAGCGGAGTTATCCAAGAGCATGGGCAAAAAGGACGAGGAAAAGAAACGTCCGGGTAAGCCCAAGAAAGATAAAGATGACGACGATGACTAACGAGGACCTCAATGCGGCAAGGGTAAAGCCACCGCTATTTGCGTTGCAGGTCGAAGTTCGCCGGCTAAGGCACAAAAAGACCAGGCGGGTCCCGCCTGAAGTAGCACGCCCGATATTACAGACTTGATGGAGGTCGGTCTCGCCCACGGTTGCCAGGCGAGCCGGTCGCCTCCAGAAATCCACGCCACGGATAAGAATCTGGCGTCTTCCGGGTTGAGGCTTGACCTGGTCTATATCAAAGAGGCATGCTGAAGCCCAGGCGACGGATCTGAGCGTGGCACCGTGTTCAGATGTCGAAGGTGAAGCCGAGCCACGTCGCGTGCCTGCCGAAGGTGCCACACGGATATGCTCGCATGGCTCCAGGAGACAATGGTAGTGCTCCAATTAATCGCCGCAACGGAGAATCAAGGTTCTCGCAAACCATAGCTACTCTTTTTTGTTATTAAATGTGGGCTTGCTTAGAAATCCCGTAAGACGCGCTGACAGTGCCAGAGATCACGGCGCTGGTCTTCATCGAAGTGCACCGCATGGGGGAGCATGAGGCCGCGACGCCAGTATTTGAGTCTGTTCCGTCGCGAGCGTATTCCCGTTCCGAATCAGCGGAGAATATCTGGCATGCCTGGTCGCGTGCCTCGGCATCAGGAAACGAGGTTACGCGGATAAGTCGCTGGCTGCGCTGCCATTGGGAGGCTGGGAAGTTATTGCACTTATGCCTGGAAACGGTACTACCTGGATGGATCCCTGGTCTCGCTTGTCCAAGGCATAGGGATCCAGTAACCAATGTTGGTCCTGCCGTCTTTTGCCACCATTTGGTCGTATGTTCGCAAGAACACCGCACCACCGCCTCCATCTTCCCAGAATTGGCGTGATGATTTTGTTATTGCTAACCAGGATCCGCAACAGTCTCTATCTACAACAACCTGCAGGGCCAGGGTCAGAGTCTGAGCGACACTAATCCACCGGGGCCAAGTGCCTCAATAGCTGTGCGTGTCAGAGCTGATCCGTCCTTTACCAGAAACTGTAACCACCATAGCTTGGACACGATCTTGCCTGGATGCGTGTCAGACCTGATTCGTGTTTTACCAGAAACCGCAGGCTGATAAGAAGTTGCCCTACCTGGTTGACGGCAGGAAATCCAGTTGTTACATTGAAAAAACCAGGCACATATTCTCAAAGTTACCCCGAAAGCACTGAGAAGGAGGTCAGCCATGAGATTAGCACGTCGGCAATGGCTGCAAATGGGTATTGGGGCTTTGTTCTGCGGTAAGATTTGCGGTGAAACGCCTTTGGGTATCGTAGGCGAGAATGTTACTGAACTGGCAAAACGGTGGAATCGGCAACCCGTGATGCCAGGGTTTCGCCCAGGCGGCGTAGCTGTCCGTAGGGTGGCCTTACAAACTAACGCGCGACGAGATGGCTATGAGGTGACCGTAGGTTCAGGTAACGCCATCGCCACGCCGTTGGTTGTCGGGGACCGCGTTTATGTGGGCAGCGGATTCAGCGGCACGACATTTCATTGTTTGGATGCCAACTCGGGCAAATTGATCTGGTCGGCGCAGCTGAGTGACAACGGTCCCACTGCGGCAGCCTATCAAGACGGCATCATATATGTCAACACCGAATCCTGCACCCTGTTTGCTTTGAATGCCATGACGGGACAACAGATATGGTCATGGTATCTTGGCGACCCACTGCCCACTATGCCGACGGTGGCCAATGGCCGCGTATTCACGGCCTACCCACTGGACGGCACAGGAACTCGTGCCTTGATCTGTCTGGACGCCAGGACGGGTCGAGCGTTCTGGATCAGGCGGATTGATAGCGAAATTCTGTCCTGTCCCGTGGCGGACAAGGAAGATGTTTATGTGGCAACGTTCGGCGGCATTCTTTATCGTTTTCGGCAAAAAGATGGTGCAATTCTCTTTGCCGTGCGGAGTCAGCCCACATCAGCGCCAGTGATTGTAGATAACTACGTTCTTTACAGCCGCGTGCGCCCGGGTACCCAGGTTGAGACGATTGTGGCTCATGCGAAGGACGATAACCGCCTAGTTCTGGAAACAGCACAACGAGGCACTAGAAATTGGCCTCAGGATCAGGGAGCCAATGCCGCCTATGCCTACCAAGGTTCGCGCCCGGCGTACGCAGACGGCAGAATCTATGTGGCCCTGGGTAACGCAGTCCACTGCCTGGGAGCGGCACATGGAATGGCTTACTGGTCCTACGAAGCTGGTGCCACGATGCCGGTAGCACTGGCCGGCAAGGCCGTGGTCGTGGCGAAGGTCAACGGGGAAATCGTGCTTCTGGATTCAGAAAGCGGCGAAGTCAGGAATGAATTCCACGTCGGTGCGCCGATGTCGTTTCCGCCAGTCGTAGACCGAGGCCGCATTTTCGCCGTAACCACCAATGCCAAACTCGTGGGCATCAAGACGGACCAGGCCGATCTCACTGGTTGGCCCTGCTGGGGCGGCCACGCCCATCGCAATAGCGTCGTATAACTTCCCGCTTGGACGCTATCACGAATAGGGGCTTGCGCTATCTTCTGGCTTGAGCGCCACTTAGCAGGACGTCGGAAGGCGAGGAAGTTGCCTTTCGGAAAAAGTGTTACGTTGGCAGTTTCCAGGGAGCGCGGCGCGGGCGGGAGAGCATTTCGTTGGCCTGAGTGTCGTCGAAACGGTGTGTCTTGGGATCCCAGCGGAGTTTCTTACCGGTGCGAAGAGCGATGACACCAAGATGACAAACAATGACGGAACTGGCTCCCACAGTAGCGTTACAGATCGGCTGCCGCCGGCTCCGCACACAATCCACAAAGTCCTGCATGTGGTTGGTGGGTCGGCCGGGATAGAGTTCCTGAGACAGCTTGATCGGCTCAGCAAGGATTTTGGCGTCGCTGGCGACAATCATGCCACGGCTGACGAAGATCGTTCCTTCCTCGCCAACAATCAGAACGCCGTTTTCGTCGCCGCTGATCGCTTCGATTTTGCCGACGGGTTTGCCCTTCTGGAACCGAGTAGGCACTTCGCCGCGAGCGTTGACAAGCCCTTTGACCGTCGTGCCGCCGCCACTCAGGGCGATAACGCGTGTACCGTCTTCATAGGTAAACTGCACCTGAAAGCGCGGGTGGCAATTATAACCGTCGTCGCCGGGGTACGGCGCATCGGCGCGGAGCACTTCGACCAACACGGGACCGCTGCCATCCTTGTTCAACGCCCACTGGGCGATATCAATGTGATGGGCGCCCCAATCGGTCATTTTTCCGCCGCTGTATTCATACCACCAGCGGAACTCGTAATGGCAATTCGTTTTGCCGTCTTGATAGCGATACGGCACCTTGGGCGTCGGGCCCAGCCAGAAATCCCAATCGAGTCCCTCGGGCACAGGTGCTTCCGGAATTGGACCACTAGTCGGGTTTTCCCCGATGCGGCACTCGATCAGTTTCACTCGCCCAATCCGCCCCGCTCGCACGGCTTCCACAGCCAGGCGGAACATGCCGCCGTATTCGGTGCGTTGCTGACTACCCGTTTGTAGGACGCGCCCCGTATCTTTGGCGACTTTTTCAACGGCTAACGCCTCCTCGACGGTGAGGGTCAACGGCTTCTCGCAATAAACGTCTTTGCCCGCTTTCATGGCTTCGATGGCGATCTGGGCGTGCCAGTGGTCGGGCGTGGCGATGACCACACAGTCAATGTCCTTGCGCTGGAGCACTTCGCGATAGTCGTTGTAAGGGCAGTCGAAATCTTTGAAACCCTTGCTACGCATGACCTCAGTAGCCCGCTTCCGGTGGCGCGCATCCACGTCGCAACCGACGACATAAGTAATCTGCCCCGACTTCAAGCTGGGGCCTGAGGCGTCCACCAGCTGCAAGCCGCGACTCGCCGGGCTGCCGATGCCAATGACGGCAAAGCGGAGCGTGTCCTGTGGCTTGGCCGTAGCTTGCTGTTGACCGAGGGCGTATGCCCGCTCCCGCGCATACCAACTGGGCAGGCCCAGAGCCATCATGGCGCTGGCGGTGCGCTGCAGAAATCCACGCCGCGACAAGGTTCCGCGTTCGTAGCTCATGAGCAGCTCCTTCATGATGCATAATGGCCGAGTTCGGTATTGACACAACCTGAAGCTGGTCGGGAAGGCCCAAGACCAGCGGTTACTCGGCATCGGGCTAAGGCAAGGACTCAGGCTTATTCTAACAAGTCCTGCGGCAGGGTCAAAGCAGTTCTGGCCAACAGGCCAATCCAGTCGTGTGCAAGGCGCTTCAGGACGCTTTTGCCCCGCCGAGTTCAGAACGTTGACCAAAGACCAGATGGCGAATTATTCTCCCTGCAATGCAACCAAGAAATGGGCCAGGATAGATTCAAGGTTCGCTTCAAGTACAAGACAGCTTAGCCGGGGGGAGCATGACGGCGTTTGACTTTCAGGGTAACTTCGCCCATACCGGGGGTCACCTCAAGAAAGAGTTCGCCACCTTCCAGGTAACTGTCTGGCACCTGCTGAGAAAAAGTGTTTGGGTCATTCTTGGGGGGACCGAGCCGAACGCGGTATTTACCCACTTCGGCTCCCGCTTTGCCCCGCACGTGTCGCAGCTGGAAAGAACCGTCCGCCGCGGTTTCGCCCGAAGCGCTTTCGACTCGGCCCTCCATCGGGTCGAGGATGACTACCGTACCCGCTGGGAGGGGAGTGCCATCTTCAAAGACCAGCCTCCCCTTGACAGGGACGACTTCGCGGCTGGCACCGCCACAGCCGATATTCTGCAGTGCCATGACCGAAGCTGCCAGCACCAACAGGATGTAGCCACCCTGCCGCATCAGATACTCCCTCCGTTCACTCAGGTTCATATGGTTCCACTGGGATAGCATGGTTCTAATCCAAAAGTCGCCCCACTCATGGCAAGCACGAGTGGGGCGAACTGAATCGGTCAGGTGCGAGTGAGAGAGTGTGTGTTACGGTGAAGTCTGGCAATTCCCGTGGGTCTGGCGGAAAAGCCTACTACTCGTCCAAAGTGATAGCCTCACGGCCCGCTCGAGTGCCGAGGGCATAGACAACCCGCAGCGTGATACTATCGGACACGAAGCGGGTGCTGCCGTCGGCGAAGAGCGCGTAAGCCCCGCCAGTGTGGAAGCTGAACCATTCATTATTTGGGCCGCAGTCGTGGTAGCGCCACGGACAGGTCGAAGGACCGCCGAAGGGCCTGTTATTGTTGTTCAGAGGCCGCGAGCATCCTGAAGTGTTGTCGGGTTCAGCCCAGCGCCAGTGAGCACGCTTGCAGCCGGTTACGGGGTCGTGATAGCTGTTCGGTCTGAAGGTGGTACCGGTGGGATCGCCAGTCATGGATTCGTTGCGACCGACGTCCTCATAGACCAGAATCGAGTAGCTGGTTCCGTCAATGACGGCGCTGATGTTGGCCGCCCCGTAATACAGGTCAATACCACCCATGCCTTGGATCACGCTGGTCTCTTTCAGCTGCACACTCTTGTCATCACTGACCCAGCACGGCGGGCCGCTGTTGATCGTGTATTTCTTGTAATAGTCCAGGGGATATGGATCGGAAGTCATGGCGGTGGGATGGAAGCCTGCGGATAAGCCGACGGTGCTGGCCTCGCTACTGCGCACTTGGACATAGGGCAAGATAGCGTAGTCGGCAGCGGCATAGCCTTCAGAATCACGAGGTTGGGGACGCAGCGGGTTGGTCGGACACAGCAAGGTTTGAATCACCGTACCTGGACCACGGCCCTGAGACGCCAAGGTGGCGTTGATACCTTCGTTATGCCGAAACTTGAGGTCCATCTCGTCCCAGGCAATGGATTGATCCAGATAAGGCAGGAGCATGGTGTAGGGGCTGTGGAAACACTGGGCACGATAGGTCTGGCCATCAGTCCAAGGCACCAGATGTTCCCCGGAGCGCGGGAAGCGATTGCGGTCGGAATGGAAGTTGTGGATAGCGATACCGATTTGCCTGAGGTTGTTCGAGCATCGCGCACGATTGGCCGCCTCGCGTGCTCGCTGGATTGCCGGCAGCAGCATGGAGACCAGCAAGGCGATGATCGCGATGACCACCAGCAGCTCAATAAGCGTGAAGCCACGCCGAGCCGAGCGAATCCTCTGCATAGACAGATCTCCTTTTGCTTGAGTGTCCCCTTCCCAGGCTCAGCGGCCTGCCCCAAGTGTGGCACATCTCGCCGCGATTGATTCACCTGTTCCTGCCCGAAGAGTGGCTGAAGATGGCCACTTCAGTCCGGCTGAGCCACAGTTCGGAGGACACTGGTTACAGGAAAATCGCTCGCATTATAGCGTGGCTCTGTGAAGTTCCTGTAAAGATTGCACTAATTAGCTGTGAGTATTCCATAAAATGTTGCCGACCGGAGCGAAAAACTCCAGGAATACGGATCAAGCGATCATTCTCGCGGGCTCGCTGGCCCTAAGTCAAGGAGCCGATCATGCGCTTGTGCCGATGGGAACATCGCGGCAAGGTAGCTGTGGGGTTGTACAGTGAGCAGGGCGTCGTGCCGCTGGCGCGACTGGCTGCGGAACTGGGAGTGTCGTTACCCTCAGAAGAAGTCAATCTGCTGGCCTATCTTCCGCCGGAAGGGAGGGCTTTTGAAACGGCGTGCCGTTTGGCTGAGCACTACGCCAAGTTGCCACCACGCCAGCAAGAGCAGTTACGCCTGCCGCATCAGGAAGTGAAGTTGCTGGTACCTGTTCTGCAACCCAACAAGGTCATTCTGTTGGCGGGGAATTATGCGGAGCACGTTGCCGAAGGTGGGGGCATTCCGCCTGAACGCCAGGAAACCTTCCCTTATTTCTTCTGGAAACCCCCCAGTACCACCCTGACGCACCCCGGCGATCCCATCGTGATTCCCAAGGTTTCCCCAGACCATATTGACTGGGAAATCGAATTGGGCGTCATCATCGGCAAGCGCTGTCGGCACGTATCCGAGAAGGAGGCCTTGAATTACGTGGCCGGCTACACCATTTGTAACGACGTGTCTGACCGCCGCTTTCGCCTCAATCCCAACCGTAAGCCCCGCGATAAAGACAGTTTCTTTGATTGGCTGCACGGCAAGTGGCACGATACGTTTCTACCCTGCGGCCCGTGTGTCCGCTCAGCGCACGCCACCCCTGATCCGCAGAAACTGCGGCTACGCCTGCGTGTCAATGGTCAAACCATGCAGGATGCCTGCACCGGCCAGATGATTTTCCCGGTGGCGGCGCTGATCGCCATCCTCTCCAGCTTCGTGACTCTGGAACCTGGTGACCTCATCTCCACGGGAACCCCGGCGGGTGTCGGTGCTGCGCGCAAACCCCCTGTTTTTCTCAAACCCGGCGACGTCGTCGAATGTGAAATCGAGTCCATCGGCATCTTGCGAAATCGCGTGATTCGCGAAGCCTGATGCCGCATGGAGAACACACCAAGCCCCATGGGAAAATCGGAGCGAAAACCAGAACATCGTTGACACCTTTGAACGCGACCGGCGCCGTCGCTCGAGGAGTTCCTGGAAAACGATGCTGCTTCCCCGGCGGTGGGCAGCAGGATCCCGCTGGCCAGCTGAGTGAATCCCCTGTGCGGGGAATAGTACCGCCTCGAAGTACGGAGTTAGTCCCGACCGCCGACAGCGGCTCGGAACAAGCCGATCGTCGGTGCTTCGATGCCTGAACGCCTGGCGCGACTAGCATGGCAAACCCTCGCGAGTTGAGGATCGAACTCAGGTTTTTCCTGGGGCGGGGGTGAGAAAGCAAGTGCTGTTGCGTGCAAAACGGTTCGCATTATAATGCGGGCCATATTGGACTCACTCACTACGGGACAGAGCTGGCCTGGTTTCAGATTGAGGCAGCCTCATGACTGGTATGCAGGCCAAGATGATGCGGGCCGCAATTATCGGCTGGACGCTGAGCCTCGCAGTATTGGCCACGGCTGTGAGCGAATGGAGAATCCATCTGCACTGGTGGCCGGGGCAGGAGTTGGTTTACCGCGGGGAAGTCCACGAGTTCGCCAACGGTCGCGGTGTGCAATATCGCAAGGAATATGGGTTGGAAATCCGTGCCCTGGCACTGTCTCAGCGCGGCGAAGAGCTGGAAGTAGCTTTCTTGACCGTATTGCGGCCAAAAGCTGCGGGACCTGCGAATCCAGACGCCGGTACCGTGCGCCTGGCCTTGGCCTGGGTCACCGCGCAAGCCGAGGTGATCGCTCCCAACCGCAGGCCGCCTCAACTGTCGCTGGATGGGCCAACGACTTGGGAATGCGGCTTCCTGGTGCCCATAACCAAAGAGCCGTGGAAAGCGGGGCACAGCTGGATTCGTCGGGAAGCGGGACAACCGGCCGAAGAATGGCGAGTAGTCGGCACGGAGAACCTGGCAGGAACTACCTGCCTGAAACTGTCGCGCATCCAGAAAAGCGACGATTGGGAAAAGCCTCGCGCCGATCAGCGGGCGTGGTATCGTCGTGAAGTCATCTGGCTGGATCCGCGTCTGGGAATTGCCCAGCGTGTGGAACGGGAAATCTCCCGCCGTGAACCGGCCCAGGTTCAAGCCACGGGAAGCATCATCACCCGGTTTGAACTCGTCAGTTCGCTGAATTATGAACCCCGACTCCTGGACGATTGCAAGCGCGAGATTCGCCTGGCGGCACAGTTACAGGATCAGTTTCAGGATTTACTTACCCCGGGCCGAAAGGCCAGTCCCGAGGATTTCCACCAGCTGGCTCGTCGCGCGGAACAGGCTTGTGCCGGTCCGGCCACTCCCTTTCGCTTAGCCCTGCAGCGGCTGGCGCAGGCCGCACAGGCGGCGGCCAAAGGAGAAATGACCTTAGTGAGCGTCTCAGAGCCGGCGCCGGCCCTGGAGGTGGGGAAAGCCGCCCCTGATTTTCTCGTTCCCGATTGGCGCAGCGGACAAAACGTGGCTCTCAGAGGTTTTCGGGGCCGACCGCTCCTGCTGCTTTTCCTCCAGGCACGCTCGATTTTGAGTGGCGAAGTGCTGTTATATGCACAACGGCTGGCCCAGCAGTATCCGGAGTGGGAAATCTGTCCCGTGGCTTTGTTTATGGACGAGGATCGCGAAGCGGCGGAGGACCTGATCCTCCGTCGCGCCTGGAATTATCCCGTGCTTGTCGGTCGCGCCTTGCGGGCCAGTTACCAGGTGGAGGCCACTCCGCGTTTGGTGTTGATTGATGGTCAAGGGGTCGTTCAGGGACAATACACAGGATGGGGGCCAGAAATTCCCCAGTTCATTCTCCGCGACCTCAGGCGTATCAGCCAGCGCAAGTGAGGCGCGGCGGGCCCTCGTTGCGGTTGCTGTGCTGGCTGCTGCCCTTTGTCCTGTTGCGGGGGCGTGTCGTGAACATCTTCTACCGCTGCTACAATCAGCACGCCAGGCATTCCCCGCACGCCAATCCAGGCCCGGATGCCCTTGCAAAGGAGCCGTGTGATCCGATAGTATCGAAGGGCGGCCAGTTGCTTCGGCAGCCGTAGTGCAGGGACTTCAGACGTCAACTATGCTCGGCGTACCTTATCGCATCCAGGAAAGCACGCGGCGCTGTGCACGGACGGGTCGGGAACTGCGGCCCGGCGAGATGTGCTATAGTGTGCTTTACGAGCGGGATGGTCAGTTGGTGCGCGAAGATTATTCCCTCGAAGCCTGGGCCGGTCCGCCCGCCGACGCGTTTTGCTTCTGGCGGGGCCGTGTTCCTCCGCAGGAACGACCCAAGCGGGTCGTTTACAACGAGGAGGCCCTCTGGGACTGCTTCCTGCAACTAGAGTCACGCACCGACCCGCAGGCGCTGGCCCTGCGCTATGTATTAGCGCTTTTGCTCCTGCGCCGCCGCCGACTCCGCCTCCTTAGCATAGATATGATTGATGGCCTGGAAATCTTACGTCTGCACTGTCCCCGTACTCGACAAGAGTATCAGGTGCCCAACCCTGGCTTGGCGGAGAACGAACTCAAACCGATCGAGCAACAGATATATCAACTGGTGGGTCTGGCTTAGCATGTCTGCTATGGAGCGAAACGTCATCATGGCACCGGGAAAAATTATCCCGACGGTACGGCGTTGCCTGAGCCTGCTGAGTTATTGTTGCCTCGTAGGCTGGGCCGGTCTGTGCGGTTGCAGTTCCTGGACGGGGCACCGGGAACCCGCCTTGCCATGGGGTAGTCACCGCCCCACGGCTGAACAGCTGGTGACTTATCTCGACAGCCAAGCGCGCAAAATTCAGTCCTTGCGTTGCACCAATGTTGACATTCATGTTCAGCAAGGCGCCCAGGCGTTTGGGGCCACTGGTATGCTCGCTTACATGAAACCGCGCAACTTTCGCCTGGTAGCGCACGCGGGACTGCAAGACCAAGCCGACATCGGCTCCAACGACCGCGAATTCTGGTTCTGGTTCCGCCATGATAAGAACAACGCCATTTACCGCTGCGCTTACGAAGATCTCCCCCAGGTACGAAGCCTGCGCATTCCCATCCATCCCGATTGGCTGGCCCAAGCCTTGTGTGTCCAGGAAATCGGACCTGCTCATCAATATCGCATCCTGGAACAGAACGATTCCATGATTTTCAGCACCCAGACTCCATCGCCTCAAGGTCAGCCCCTGGTCAAGACCTTGAGCGTGGCCACTCGCGGCGCCTTGGCCGGTCGCATCACTGCCATGAGTCTGCGCACGCCGCAGGGAACGGAGCTCTGGTCTGCGGAAATCAGCGAATACCATCGCGACGTCGGCCCCTATGTCGTGCCCCGCAAAATCAAGGTGCGCTGCCCCATGGAAAAACTGGAAATCGCCCTGAAATTAGACGGGGCCCAGGTGAACGTGTTGCAACCGAATAACGTCGGCGATACTTTCGTGCGTCCCCCGAAGCCTGGGGTTCAGGAGATTGACTTAGCCCGAGCCGCACCCGCCATCCCCGCGGATTCTACCAAGCCCAACGCGCTTTCGCCCTAGATAGGCTCGAACAAATTTGTCTCCCA